>NZ_JBIAXT010000008.1:0-253523 GCF_042896945.1 Streptomyces sp. NPDC001222 | reverse complement strand
CGACGTGTAATACACCGAGATCAGATTCCCGCCCGTGATCCCGGCATCCGGCCCCACCACAGCGGACTCCGACAACATGCCCGCACCACACTCCAACGCCGTGATGCCCTGCTCCTCGGCGAGCTGACCCGCCCGTGCCGTGTCCACGCACACCAACGACGCGCCGGCGTCCGACAGAATCCGCACCACACGGCCCACCGGCAGATCAGGATCCAGCGGCACAAACGCACCACCCGCCTTCACGACGGCCAGCAACACCACCGCCATCTCCACCGACCGGCCCATCCACACACCCACCGGCACATCAGCCACCACACCCGCAGCACGCAACCGCACCGCCAGGTGATTCGCCCGACCCACCAACTCCCCGTACGACAACACACCCTTCGCATCCACAACCGCCGGCACCCCACCGGCACCCACCGCCACCACATCCACCAACTCGGGCAACAGACCACCCGGGAACACGACCTCCTCACCCGCACCGGCCGAGGGGCCCACGTCGGGCGTCGGACCGGAGTGGCCGTCCGTGTCGGTCCCGGTGAGCAGCTCGATCAGGTCCACCGGGCGGTCGGGGTCGGCGATGGCCGCTTCCAGGAGCGCGACGTACTGGGCGACCATGCGCCGCATCGTGTCCTCGTCGAAGAGCGAGGTGGCGTACTCCCAGATGAGGGTGATCCGGTCGTCGTCGGGATCCTCGTCCTGGCCGGTGCGCTGCTGGGCCCGCGGCACCACGACGATGTTGAGGTCCATCTTGGCCGAGCCGTTGTGCCGCTCCAGGACGGTGCCCTCGATCCCGCCGAAGCGCAGGTCCGGCACGGCGGCGTTGTGGAAACTGAACATCGCCTGGAACAGGGGGTTGCGCGACGGGTCGCGGGGCGGTGCCAGGGTCTCGACCAGGCGGTCCAGCGGGACGTCCTGCCAGTCCGCGGTGTCGACGAGGACGTCGTGCACACGGCTGCGGAGTTCACCGAATCCGGGTGAGCCGGAGGTGTCGAGGCGCAGCGGCAGGGTGTTCACCACCATGCCGAGCATGCGTTCCGTCTCGGCGAGCCGTCGGTTGGCGGCTCCGGTGCCGACGACCAGGTCGGTCTGCCCTGTGTAGCGTCCCAGCAGCGCGGCGAAGCCGGACAGCATCGAGGAGAAGAGGGTCACTCCGGCCTGCTGGCTGCTCTTTCGGAGCGCGCGGCTCAGTTCGGTCGGAAGGTCGATCCGCAGCGCCGCTCCGCTGAACGAGTGGGCGCGCGGGCGGGGGCGGTCCGTGGGCAGGTCGAGGATGAACGAGGCGCCGTCCAGATGACGCTGCCAGTAGTCCAGATGACGGGTGAGGACGTCGTCCCGCATCCAGCCCCGCTGCCAGGCGGCGAAGTCGGCGTACTGGATGGCGGGTTCGGGCAGCGGAGAGGGGCGGCCTGCCGCCAGCGCGGGGTAGATGGCCCGGATCTCGTCGAGGAGGACCGCGAACGACCAGCCGTCGTGTACGAAGTGGTGCTCCACCTGGACGAGGGTGTGGTCGTCCGGGGCGTGCCGGATCAGCAGCCATCGGGCGAGCGGCGGGTCGGTCAGTTCGAAGGGACGGCGGATAGTCTCCCGGACGAGTTCCTCGGTGCGGCGCTCCCGCTCGTCGGAGGGTAGGTCGCGCAGGTCGACGACCGGCAGGTCCACGGGCCGCGGCGGGCGGACCTCCTGGACGGGCACGCCGTCGACGGTCGAGAACGCGGTACGGAAGATCTCGTGGCGGCGCACGATCTCGGTGAGCGTCGCCCGGAAGGCGTCCGCGTCGAGGGGGCCGCGCAGCCGGATGGTGGCCTGCGCGTTGTAGGCGAGGTTGCCGGGCGAGAGCTGTTCCAGGAACCAGATGCGTTCCTGTGGGAAGGACAGCGGCAGCGGCTGGTCCCTCGGTGCCCTCGTCACGGGCGGGAGCGGCGGGGCGCTGTCGGCGTGGCCGCTGAGCGCCTCGGCCATGCCGGCGATGGTGCGCTCCTCGTAGATCCGCGATATCGGCAGCTCGGTGCCGAACTCGGTGCGGATCCGGGCCGCGAGCCGTCCCGCGAGGAGGGAGTGGCCGCCCAGCAGGAAGAAGTCGTCCTGGACCCCGATGCCGTCGACGGCGAGCAGTTCGCCGACCATCTCCGCCAGTCGGCGTTCGGTGTCGGTGCGTGCGGCGGTGCGGTCGCCCGCCAGGCCCAGGGAGTCGCGGTCGGGTGCCGGGAGCGCGGCACGGTCCAGCTTGCCGTTGGGCGTGAGCGGCAGACGTTCGATGACGACGATCGACGGCACCATGTAGTGCGGCAGCCGCCCGCCGGAGAACTCCCTCAGGTCCAGGGCCTCGGTGCCGGGCGCCACGGCGTAGGCGAGCAGCCGGTCCTCGTCGCCGACGCGGCCCACGACGACCGCGGCGTCCTGGACCTCGGGGTGTTCACGGAGTACTCCGGCGATCTCGTCGAGCTCGATGCGGAAGCCGTTCAGCTTGACCTGGTCGTCGCTGCGGCCCTGGAAGTCGAGTTCGCCTTCGGGCGTCAGACGGACCAGGTCGCCGGTGCGGTAGGCCCGTTCGCCGGGGACGTCGGGGTCGGGCACGAAGCGGTCGGCGGTCTGGGCGGGTCGCCCGATGTAGCCGCGGGCCACGCCTGCGCCGGCGATCACCAGCTCGCCGGTCGCTCCGGGCGGCACCGGACGCATCTCCTCGTCCAGGACGTGCAGGCGTACGCCGTCGATCGCGCGGCCGATGACGGGCCTCCCGCCGCCGGGCAGGGTCCTGGCCAGGGAGGCCCAGACGGTGGCCTCGGTCGGGCCGTAGGCGTTGAACATGGTGCGGCCGGGGGCCCAGCGGTCCACCAGTTGCGCGGGCAGGGCCTCACCGGCACAGACGATCGTCTCCAGGTCCGGGAGTTCCATCGGGGGGACCATCCCGAGCACACTCGGCGGCAGCGTGATGTGGGTGATCCGGGTGTCCTCGAGGAAGTCGCCGAGGCCCGGCCCGTACAGCACGTCGCGGCGGGGCGGCAGGACGAGGGTGGCTCCCGAGCGCAGTGCCATGGTCAGCTCGAAGACGGAGGCGTCGAAGCTGGGCGAGGCGAACTGCAGGACGCGCTTTCCGGGGCGCAGCCCGAACGGTCCGACCTGCGCCTCGGCCAGGTTGGCGAGTCCGCGCTGAGTGAGCGTCACACCCTTGGGCCGGCCGGTGGAACCGGAGGTGTAGATGACGTACGCCGATGCTTCGGGGGTGAGCTGGGGCAGCGCGGCCGGGCCGGTCCGCTCGGCGCTCGTCGGATCCACCAGGGGCACGTCGAGGTGCGCGAGCCAGTCGGGCGCCGTGCTGTCCGCGATGACGAGCAGGGCACCGGAGTCGCGGATCATGTAGGACAGTCGTTCGCGGGGGTACGACGGGTCCAGGGGCAGCCATGCGGCGCCGGACCGGACGACCGCCAGTACCGCGGCGACGAGGTCGAGCGAGGGCTCCATGAACACCCCGACCGTGGCCTCGGGCCCCGCACCCGAGTGCTGCAGCCGGGCGGCCAACTTCTCTGCCCGCGCGTCGAGTTCGGCGTAGGTCAGGTGCTGGTCGCCGAGCTCGACAGCCGGTTCGTGAGGCGTCGCGGCGACCTGGTCGAGGAACGCGTTGAGGAAGAATCCGGAATCTGCTGGGGCCACGGAAGTCTCCATGAGGACGTGACAGCTGGGCGGTGACCGGACAGGGACGGCCGGTGCGGCGGCCCGGGTACGGGGGCGGCCGACGGCCGACTCGCTGTCCGGCCACCCTGATCGGCGGACGCGGGCGGACGTCCGGCTTCGAGTGGTCGATCATCGAGCGGTGATGTCACGCTAATCGCGGCGTCGGCGCCGAATCGGCACTGCGGGAGGCAGTGTGGAGGCACTTTCGAGGCCGCGTCGTGCCTCTCGGTCGCCCTGGTCGGCGTGCTGTGCCGCGCGTTTGAGTACGGGAGAGGGCAGCAGCCAGAGGAACGCGGCGAGGGCGCCGACCGCCCCCGCCCACAGTGTGGTGCGCGGTCCGAGCGGGCCCGCGAGGACTCCCGCGGCGAGCGCCGCGAGGGGCCGTGTCCCGAGGTTGACGGACTGATAGGCGCCGAAGACGCTCGACCGCATGGCGTCCGGGACCGCGGAGGTCAGGATGGTGGCCAGGGCGATGTCGAGCCACATGACACCGATCCCCGATCCGAACTCGGCCGCGAAGAGCATCGTGAGAACCACCGGGCGGGGCCCGGTGGCGGCCGGTATGAGCAGCATGGGGGCGGGCATGGCGAGGCATCCGAGGGCGAACGTCCGGCCCACGCCGATGCGCCGCGCCAACGGCGTGGCGAGGGCGGCCCCGAGCAGCGCGCCGCCGGCTCCCGCCCCCAGCACCAGGCCGAGCAGGCCCGGGTTGAGGTGGAGTGATGTGGTGGCGTAGAGGACGAAGAGCGTGGTGACCATGAAGCAGCCGAAGTTCACGGTCGCCGTCGCGGCGAGTGCGCTCCGGATGACGGGCGAACGCACGATGAAGCGTCCCGCGGCGCCCAGCCGACCCCGCTCCTTGGGTGCCGGTGGCGGCTCGGCCGGAGTGATCCGGGACAGGAACAGGGCGGACACCAGATAGGACAGGGCGTCGGCGAGCAGTGCGAAGGGCGCGGACAGCAACTGCACCGCAAAGCCCCCGGCACTCGGCCCGACGACCTTCGACATGGCCCGGCTGCCGCTGGTCAGCGCATTGCCCTGGACGTATCCGGCCGGTGGGACAAGAGCCTTGAACAGCGGGGGGTTGCAGACCTCGAAGAACACCGACAGCGTGCCGACGGCGAAGGCCACGGCGTAGAGCTGACCGAGCGTCAATCTGCCGAGGGCGTAGGCGAGCGGGACCGTGGCGAGCAGCGCCGTCCGGCCCAGATCCGCGGCGATCATCACCCGGCGGCGGTTGGCACGGTGATCGGCCCACAGTCCTGCGTACAGCCCGAACAGCAGGTTGGGCAGCCATGCGGCCGCTCCGAGAAGTCCCATCCGGGCCGCGTCGGCGTGCACCACGGTGACCGCGATGAGCGGGAGGGCGAGGGCGGAGACCTGGTCCCCGAGGCGGGAGACCGTCTGTGCGGTCCAGTACCGGCGGAAGGCGGTGTCCCGCAGCAGGCCGGGCAGCCTGTGGCTGACCCGGCGTCGGAGCACCGCCGCGGTGGGGCGCGTGGCGGCGCGGTCGGGAGCGGACGCGGTCATGGATGGGCCTCCTGGTGATCTTCAGGAGCAGACAGGGAAAGTCGGACTGAGCAAGGGGCGTGTGGGCCAAGTCGCCCGGGTGGACCGGGTACCGGCGGCTGAGCGAGGGGCGGGCGACCGTGCGCTGCGCGGGTTGCCGAGCGGCCTGGTCACGCTTGCGCCTCTGAGCCGGAGCAGACCGGCCCGGCAAGAACCGGGAGTCGCGATCAATGCGACACGCCGTCATCACTACGATGATGACTGGAATGTTATACCGTTAGTCAGTACACTCGGAAAGCTCCGAAGATCATCACCCTCCGGTCAACAACTCGACTCGGCGACCCACCCGAAGATTCCGCAGGTCAGACGGGCAACGAATATCAGGGTGTATCGGAGGGAACACGACACCAGCGCCCATATCGCCCACGGCCCGGGAAAGCCCCCGCCCGGGTTCTGTTTCCTTCAGGCCTGTCAAGTGAGGAGTCACAGTGACCGAGAACGAATCCCTGGGTTCACGCATCCGACGACTCCGCAGGGCGGCCGGACTCTCGCAGGAGGCCCTGGCGCGGCCGAACCTGTCCCCCAGCTATGTCTCCCTGCTGGAAGCCGGGAAGCGCATCCCCTCGGACGAGGTGATGGCCCAGCTCGCCGAGCGGCTGGGCTGCGATGTCGCCTATCTGTCGGGGCCGATCGCCAAGCCGGACGTCATCGGCCTGGAGGTGGAGCTGCACTACGCGCAACTCGCCCTGCGCAACGGCGATGCGGCCGCGGCCCTGACGACCTTCACCGAGCTGCGCGGCAGGCTGTCGGCCACCGAGCACAGGGACCTCTTCTTCTCCGTGGAGCTGGGCATCGCCCAGTGTCTCGAACACAAGGGAGACCTGGAGGAGGCCGCGACGCACTTCGAGTCGCTCCGCCGGCTGTGCACGACGGAGGGGCGGGGCACCGTGGACCAGTTGAGCATCGTCATGTCCCTGTGCCGCTGCTACCGGGAGCTGGGGAACCTGTCCCACGCCATCGAGGTCGCCGAGGACGCCCTCGCCGAGGCCGAGGCCGCGGACCTGCCCCCCACGGTCGCCTACCTCGAACTGCTGTCGACCCTGATCGGCGTCTACAGCGAACGCGGCGATCTGCACCGCGCCAACTTCCTCGCCTCCCAGGCGATCAGCCGGGCGGAGATCATCGCCGACCGCCGGGCACTGGGGGGCGCGTACTGGAACGCCAGCGCGGTGCTGCACCGCCAAGGCCGCTCGAACGAGGCCCTGGCACTGATCAAGAAGGCCGTCGCCATCTACGCGGAGGGGGACGACGAGCGGGCCCTGGCCCGCGTACGCAACGCGCACGCCACCGTCCTGCTGCAGTCCGAGGATCCGAACCCGGAGGCGGCCAAGGCACTGCTCGAACAGAGCGCCGCCACACTGCGCTCCCTGGGGAGCAGCATCGATGTCGCCTATGTGGAGACCGCGCTGGCCCGGGCCGAGGTCATGCTCGGCCGGCCGGACAGCGCCATCGAGCACGCCCAGCGGGCCCTGGACCTGCTGGGTCCGGAGCACCGGCTCGAGAGTGCGCGGGTCCAACTGGTCCTCGCGGCCGCGCATCTGCTGCGGGACGACCACGAGGCGGTGCAGGCAGCCTACGAGCGCGGCGCCCTGCTGCTCGAAGCCTCGGAGGCGGGGCGGCAGGCGGCCTTCGCCTGGTCCGAACTGGCGGAGATCCTGGAGAAGAGCGGCGAGAGCGAGCGGGCGGTGTGGGCCTACCGGCAGGGCATGCGGCTCATGGGCCACCGCAGCACTCTGATCTCCGCCACGCCCCAGGAGGCAAGGCAGCACTGACCCGCACCGTTCCGCCCTTTTCCCAGAGCGCCCCATAAGTCCTCTTGTGGGGCGCTCTGCCGTGCTCCCGGTACATGGACCGGTCCGGCCTCAGCAGCACAGCGGGAGATCGTCGCTCCCCGCGGTGCCGTTGCCGGCCAGGACGACACGGGAGTTCGCCGACGCGTCGGAGAAGGCGGCCACGCCGGCCGTGGCGCCTCCCGCCAGCAGGGCGAGGGACGCCAGGAAGAGAGCAGCAATCTTGCGCACAGCGAACACAGCGAACACCTCTCGTTCGGCACGACCATCTGCGGCCAAAGCGGTTTGACAACGAAGATCCTGGCAGCCCTTGACTCTGTTAGTCAATAAATCAAGGACGAGGTCAAAATGGGCCCATATCCTTCACTTTTGCATGATTCATCGGACCCAGAATGCACCCTTCACCCCTATATATCTGCGGAATTTCTGGGTCGAAATTTCTTTTGTTATAGTGGCTGTCACATTCGAGTCACTAATGACCGGGAGTCGTGGTGTCCATCAATCGGCGAGGTGGCCCGTGATCAGTGCGCCGGGCGACATCCATCAGGTGTCGGACGCCCTGAGCGCCCGGGGATACCGCTGGCAGCCGCCTCCGGCTCTCGCACCGCCCGGCCTCCCCGGGCTGTTCCCGGAGCACGGCTCCCCGTCCTGGATCGACCCGCTGCTCGCCCCCTTGTCGCACGCGCGCGGCGGAGTGCACACCGTGCGATGGTCGATCCGGACGCGGCACTTGCATGCGGTACCGGTCGCCACACCTCCCTCGGCGCAGCGCGTGCTGAGCGCCGTATGGGCGGGACCCCGTCCGTTCCGCGTCCCCATCGGCGACGTGACCGAGGCCCTCGCCGGTGCGGGCCTGGACCCGCGCGGCCTCGCGTTCGTCGTCTCGGTGCGCCCCTCGCACACGGATCCGCTCCACGAGGCCCTCGGTCAACTGGGCATCGGCGCACGGCGGATCGGCTTCGACTGCCCTTCCTCGGCGCCGGCGAGCGGGGCGGTACCGGTTGGCGGCCCGCGTCTGAGCATCGAGTTCCCAGTGGGTGTCCCGTGCAGCAGAACCTGCGGTCCCGGCTGCCGCTGTGGTCGCTACCGCGTCCTCGCACATCTGCGGTTCAGCGCCACCGGGCAGGTCCGCTCGCTGCTCGAAGTCGCCGTCCTCGAGCACGAACTGCTCGGGGCCCTGGACGGCACCCGTGAACCGTTCGGCACCCGGCGCTTCGCGGCGCTGGTCAAGAGCGTCCATGAAGTGCTGCCGGCCCACGGGACGACGGTGGCTCAGGCCGAACGGGTCCGTCTGCTCGTCGACCGCTCGTTCGCGGTCGCCCTGCTCATCGGCGCTGGGTTCGCGCCCGGGCCACGGGGGCGGGCCCATGCCGTACGCCGGCTGTTACGGCACGCCGGCACCCAACTCACTCTCGTCGGCGTGCCGTTGGCCCGGCTCGACGAACTGGTCGAAGTGGCCGACAGATCCGTGCGCGCCGGGCTGGGCCTCGCACCGCTCACCGATGCCCAGCTGGCAGTCGTCCGCGGGGAGCGCGAGCGGTTCGCCCACGTGCTGGCCCACGCACCCGCGCTCCTGGGGGCCTCGGTGACGGACCGTCACCCACCCGTCGACCGCGCGGAGGCCCTGCTGCGGCTGAGGAGGCAACACGGCGTTCCCCTCGGCATCGCCATGGCCTGGTGCCGGGAGAACGACCTCGCCGTCTCGTTACGGCACTTAGCCCGGCTGGAGACAGACAGCGCCGGGCCCTGAGGCGGGCGACACCGCCCCGGCGCCGGAGAGGCCGGAACGCGGACGGCCCCGGCGTGCCGCCCGCGTTCCAGGCCCAGGGACGGCACGACGGACGACGGAGCGTCCGGACGCCGAACCCCTGTTCGTCGTGGGGCTACACCCCTGGGGAGTGCCCCGCCGTCCTGCTCTTCAGGACAGCTTGCGGCACAAGAGGGCGGCGGGGCCCGCCGTGCTGCCCAGTCGAGTGGTGAAGGCGATTCCGGCGGCGTACTCGTCGTCGGCGCACTGGCCCTTGTAGTCGCCGTAGGCGAAGTCGCCGCCGGCGGCGTCGGCGGGGCGGTTGTCGGACCGGTCGAACCACACGGTCCGTCCCGTGACGCCCAGCCGGTCCCGGGCAGGAACGCAGAGGGCCGCCGACACCCGGCCGCCGCGATGGCTGTAGCCGATCAGGAAGTTGTCCGTGGGGCACTGGAGTTTGGTGTAACCCGAGGCCCAGTCGCCGCCCTGCGGCACACGGCTTTCGTCGGCGACCACCGTCTGAGTGTTCCCCTCGGCGCGCAGGTCACCGGCGGTGATGTCGGTGCACAGTGCGCGGCCGGCCGTGTGGCCGAGCCCGGTCAGCCGCAGACCGTCGGGACAGGCCGCCTTGGAGGCACCGGAGTCCCAGTCCCCGGTGGCACGCACCCGGAGTGACTGATTCCGGTCGCCGTGGTCGGTGGCGAGCATGCGCCAGGAGGGCACCTCCGCCACGGGCCCGGTGCGCGTGGGCGCGGTCATGAGGTGGTTCCACGCGGTGCCGCGCCAGTCGGACCCGTCGAGGATGCCGGATCGGTGACCCGCGGTGTCGTAGCGCAGCAGCGACCAGTCGTCGTGACCTTCCCATCCGACCAGCGGCCAGTAGGCGAAGTCGGCGTCATGGTCGGCGAAGTAGTCGGTGATGTTGCCGAACCAGGCGCGAGCCGCGGTGCCCGCCTCACCGGCTCCGATGCCGAACTCGCTGATCCACAGCGGCGCGGTGTAGTGCCGGCCGCCCTCCTCGGTCACGAAGAACGCCTCGTCGTCCAGGGCTCGGTACAGCTCGTCGCGGGTGAGGTCCTGATAGCGGGCGTCGTGTGTCTCCCCGACGCCGGTGGCACCGCTGTGGTGGGGCCCGGTGTAACCGTAGAAGTGGGCGGAGTAGACCAGTTTGTGGGTGGCCACGAGGGTGTGCGAGAGCGTGCGCGCGGGAGTGAGCATGGGGCGGCCGTGCGGCAGCCCGTCGACCGGCAGACCGGTCCAGTTGATGCCCTCGATGACGATGAGGAGGTTGGGGTTGGCCTCGGTGAGAATGCGGTCCGCGGCGAGCTGGGCGGCGGCGTACCAGTCGTGGTCGTCGCCCAGGCCCCAGTTGGGGTCGTCCATGATGTCGCGCCGTACCTCGTTGTAGAGGTCGGCTCCCACCACGCGTGGGTCGGAGGCGTAGCGGCGGGCCATGAAGACCCAGTCGTCGGCCCACTGCCGGGTGGACTGCCCGGTGTTCCAGCGCTCGTTGCCGTCGATGCCGCAGCACCAACGGGAGGTGTTGGTGTGGTTGTTGAGGATGACCGCGAAGCCGTCGCCGGTGAGGGCGGCCACCACGGCGTCGTAGATCTGCAGCGGTGTCCTGCCTCGCAGCTGGGGGTTGGCGGTGACGGCGACGTCGGGCACGGGGGCCGTCGTGTGGATCATCTCGTTGGAGAACGGCAGCCGGATGCTGTTGATCCCGAGGGCGTGCAAGTCGGCGAGCAGCTTGGGCAGCGCGACCCGGTCCAGGCCGAGGGGGATGCCGTAGGAGTCCTGACCGGCATGGTGGTCGGCGGGGTCGTCGATGCTTCCGCTGCCGGTCCAGGAACCTTGCGCGCCGTCCCAGTTGGCCGATCTCAGCCGGAAGCGGTTGCCCGCGGCATCGACGATGTAGCGGCCGCGGGTGGACAGCGGGGGCTGCCAGGTGTCGGCCGCGGGGGTGGTGGCGGCAGGGGTGCGGGCCGCGGGTTCCGGGGCGGCGGCGACCGCTCCGGGCGCCGCGGTCAGCAGGAGGAGCACCGCGGCCGCTCCTGTCAGGTTCCGGACAAGTCTGATGGTCGGCATACGGCCCTCTGCGAGTGAGCGGTGGTGCGCGGATGGGGGGTGGCGCGGCCGAACGGACCCGCAGCGCGTGGTGCCCGTCGGCGGATCCCCGCAGGGCGGCCGGACTCGGCCGTCGGCGGGCGACGGCCGTCAGTGTACGGAGGAACGGCCGTGGTGGCTCCGGCTACGAGGAAACAGGTGCGGGCGACCTGGAGACGTACCGGGGAGGTGCGGCGCGGACGCGGGGCCTACCGTGGGAGAGGGTGCCGGTCACGGCCTCGCCGACCGGGGTCGCTCACACCGGGGAGGCACGAGATGACTGATACGACACACGACACCATGGCCCGGCGCGTACGGCATTTCGTCGACGCCGGATATCCCGACGCCGGGCCCGTCGAAGCGGCGGTGGAGGGTGCCGTCTACCGGCTCGGCGACGGCACGGTGGCCAAGGTGTGGGAGCACCGGCAGGGCTCCGACCTGCGGCGGATGCAGCGTTTCTACGCCGATGCCGCGGCGCACCTGCCGTTCGGCGCCCCGGAGATCCTCACCGTCGAGGACATCGACGGGGTCCCGATGACCGTGGAACGGGAGCTGGCCGGCGTGCCGTTGGCGCGCCGGATCCGCACCGACGACCCGGAGGTGCTGCCCGAGGCGGTCGACTGTCTGGTCGGCGTTCTGCGCGCCCTCGCGGCGGCCCATGAGGTGGCGGAGGTCAGGGGACTGCCCGTGCTGGACGAGGAGCGCCCCCTGTGGGAGGGCCACGCCACCTTCGGATCCGCCCTCGCGGACCTCGTGGAGCGGCGGGTCAGCCGGTGCGCGGGTGTGTTCGCCGTACAGGTCCACGACTTCTACCGCAAACGCACCGCGCTCATCGAGAAGCTGCGCTCGCTCCCCTGCGCCGACGAGGCGGTCGTGCACGGCGACATCTTCCCGGAGACCGTGCTGGTGGACGACGAGCTGCGGCCCCTCGCCCTCGTGGACTACGGCTTCCTGTCGACGGGCGGGGACCCCCGGTTCGACGCCGCCGTCACCGCGGCCAGATTCCCGGCGGCCACCGAGCGGGCCCCGGAGATCACCCGGCGGCTCACCGCGCGCTTCGCGGACGAGTTCGGGTACGCGATCGACGATCTCCTGCTGTACCGGGCCGCCTATGCGATGGCCACCAGCGACGCCTTCGCGCCGGGGGGTGGGGACGAGCACTGTGCGTGGTGCGTCTCCGTGCTGGAGGACCCGGCCGTCGCCGAGGTCCTGCGCCGGTGACACCCCGCTGCCGGCGCGCAGGTTCACACCCCGTCCGCTTGCGTCGAAAACCGCCGGCGGGCAGGCGCGCCGGTGAACGTGCGCCGGTCACGAACCCTGGCCGCCGCCGCTTCTCGGCCAGACCTCCGGCCCCCCGCCGTGCCACTCGATCACCGGGGACTCGGCCACATCCACCTCGTCCCAGCCCTCCAGGCCGGCCCGCTGCAACAGGACGGCCAGATCGTGCAGGCTGTACGCCATCCCGAGGATCTCGCCGTCGGACCGGACCCGCCGGCCACCGGTCTCGGAGGGCGCGGACACGATCACACGCGGCTCGCTCATACCTTCACCCTCACCCCGGGGAGGGATCCGCGCACGTCGGGCTCTGGCCGTCGGCCCCCGCGCCCCGGTCGGGGTCCGGACGGGGGCCTCGTTCAGTCACGCGAGGGACGAGCCGCTCACCGGCCGCGGGCCGCCGTGCGGCAGGATGGGGCCATGAGCGTAGTCAAGATCAACGTACTGACCGTTCCCGCCGAGCAGCGGGAGACGCTGGAGAAGCGCTTCGCCTCCCGTGCCCACGCCGTGGAGAGCTCCGACGGGTTCGAGTGGTTCGAGCTCCTCAGGCCGGTCGAGGGCACCGACACGTATCTCGTCTATACGCGGTGGCGTGACGACGAGTCCTTCCAGGCGTGGATGGAGGGTCCCATGAAGGCGGCCCACCAGGGCGGTGGCGCGGAGAGCGGAGAGCGTCCCAGGCCGGCGGCGAGCGCGTCCACGCTGTGGTCCTTCGAGGTCGTGCAGCAGGCGGCGCCGAAGACCGCCTGAGCAGGCCCCCGACATGACGGTGTCCCGTCGGCCACGGCCGGACGGCCGGGGCTGACGGGACACCTCGGGGATCAGGGTCAGTGAGCGGGGGCGTCGGTGACGACGACCTCGTCGATGCTCCGCTCGATCTGCTCCGGGTGGGACGCGGTGGCCTTGGCCCAGTAGTAGATGACCAGGGAGAAGGCCGCGACGACCAGCATGTCCCACCACAGGCCGATGTGGCCCTGGCCGCCGAAGCCGCCCTGCCAGGAGATCAGGCCCAGGCCCACCAGGTAGGCGGGCAGCCACTGGGCGGCCTTCCAGTCCAGCCGGGGAGCGTCCGGCAGACCCTTGGCGATGGCGTACCAGGCGTAGCCGCCGAGGAGCACATAGCCGAGGATGATCGCCACGCCCAGGCGCCACAGCGTGTCCCAGCCGGCCCAGTAGATGATGAAGTTGGCGACGACGAAGGACAGCGGCGCGATCACCTTGCCGGCGGGCAGGCGATAGGGGCGCTCGAGGGTCGGGAGCCGGTCGGCGAAGACGCCGTAGGCCAGCGGCGCGCCGGCGTACATCAGGACACTGGCGGAGGTGATGAAGCCGACCAGCTCCTGCCAGCTGGGGAAGGGCAGGAAGCAGACCACGCCGGTGATGAAGGAGATGGCGAGGCCGAACCACGGCACGCCACGGGCGTCGGTCTTCTCGAACAGCTTGGGCGCGTAGCCGTTCTTGGACAGGCCGTAGGAGACGCGCGAGGTCGCGGTGGTGTAGATGAGGCCGGTGCCACCGGGGGAGATGACGGCGTCGATGTACAGCACGACACTCAGCCAGCCGAGGCCGACCAGCGTCGCGAGACCCGCCCAGGGACCGCTGATCCCCGGGAAGTTGAGCTTGTCCCAGCCGTGGGCGAAGGAGCTGAGCGGCAGCGCGCCGATGAAGACGACCTGCAGCAGGACGTAGATGGCCGCGCCGATGGCGACCGAGCCGAGCGTGGCGCGCGGCAGGTCACGCTTGGGGTCGCGGCTCTCCCCCGCCAGCTGGATCGCCTGCTCGAAGCCGAGGAGGGCGAAGATGATGCCGCTGCCGCTGATGGCGCCCAGCACGCCCTTGGCGCCGAACGGGGCGAAGCCGTGGGCGGTGAAGTTGTGCGGGTGGAAGTTGCCCACCGCGATGATGAAGATGGCGGCCAGCGGGACGGCGATCTTCCACCAGGTGGCCGCACTGTTCGTGTGGGCGAGGACGCGGACACCGAGGAAGTTGACCACGACGAAGACGGCCATCAGGACGACCGCGACGATGAAGCCGCTGGTGGTCAGCGTGCTGTCGCTGTGCTGCAGCCCCTGGGCCCAGTGCCAGTGACCGGCGTAGCCGATCATGGCCTCGACCTCGATCGGGGCCACGGTGGCGGCCTGCAGCCAGGAGAACCAGCCGAAGGACATGCCGGCCAGGCCGCCGAAGGCGTAGTGCGGGTAACGGGCCGTGCCGCCCGCCACCGGGAACATGCCGCCGAGTTCGGCGTGCACGAGTGCCAGCAGAACGATGGCCACCGTGCCGATCAGCCAGGAGATGATCGCTGCGGGGCCGGCCGTCACCACGGCCTTCTCTGCGCCGTAGAGCCAGCCGGATCCGATGATGGAACCGACCGAGGCCCACATCAGTCCGATCAGACCGACATCTCGCCGTAGCGCGGTCTGGTCCCGTGTGACATCAGGGACGGCATGGTCGAGTTTCGCCATGTCAAGGGGCCTCTCAGTATCTGAACACCGAATTAACGCTCAATGGCGGCTCACACTAGGAATCGAGACACCCGCAGAGAAGACCGCTGGTCGAAATTTGACCCTTTCACAGAAGCTTCCTTTACATGTTCTTTGCGCAGCTCATTTGGGGTGACGGAATGTCTCTATTCAGTTGCGGAATGTTAGAAGAACGTAAGACAAGCCGCCTTGCGTGACGGCTCGTCCGAAGTCTGGTCCAGGCCGAGAGCGTGCCGACCACCGAGCTGCGCCGCTGGGAGGTGCCGGCCTCGTGGAAGGCACGGAACCGCACGGTGCACGCGGCCGGGGAGCAGGCGCTCCAGGGGGCAGCGGCCTCAGTGGCGGCCCGGCGGCCGGGGGCGGAGGTGCGCGCCTGCCCGTGGGGGGGGTATCCGACGCAGATCCTCCAGGAGCAGAGGCACGATGCCACGGCCCGTGCCGGGATCCCAGGCATCTGAGCCGGGCACGGGGGCTCATCGGCTCCGCCCCGGTCGCCCTGCCCGTTCTGGGCATGCCCGCTGCCCGGCTGAACCCACGCAGGCGGAGCGGGCGAACCGAATCGGACCGCCGCGCCCTCAGGCCGAACCGTCGGCCGGCCCGCCGGGGCCCGGCGTCTCGTGGTCCGCCGCCGGTCCCGCCGAGGGGTCCTTCTCGCCCGGAACGCGGGCCTGTGGCGGGAGGGGGCGCAGGTCGCCGGGGGCACGGTCCGTGGGCCCGCCGTCGGCATCCCGCCGCTCCCGCTCCTCCTGCCGAAGCACATCGAGCACCGCGGAACCGTCGACGGTCTCCCGTACGACGAGCAGTTCGCTGAGCCGGTCCAGGGCCCGGCGGTGGTCCCGGAGCAGCCCGGTCGCCCGCTCCTCGGCCTCGCGGAGCAGGCGCGCGGCCTCCTGGTCGATGATCCGCTGCGTCTGCTGCGAGTACGGCTGCGGGGCGCCCTCCTCGGAGGTCTCGCCCAGCTGGCTCGGATGGGCGGTCGCGTAGCCGACCGGGCCGACGGCGGGCGAGAGGCCGAAGTCCCGGACCATCCGCGTGGCGATATGCGTGGCGCCGGACAGGTCGTTGGCGGCGCCGCTGGACCCTTCCCCGAAGACGACGAGCTCGGCGGCCCGGCCGCCGAGCCGAACCGCGAGCAGATCGGTCAGATAGCCCTCGCTGTACAGATGGCGCTCGGCCTCGGGCAGTTGCTCGGTCACCCCGAGCGTCATGCCCGACGGCAGGACGGTGACCTTGGCGACGGGGTCGGCATGCTCGCACAGCGCGGCGACCAGGGCGTGGCCCGACTCGTGCACGGCGACGGCGTGGCGCTCCTCGGGCAGCAGGGCGTTGGACGCCTCGCGGCGGCCGAGCAGCACGCGGTCACGGGCGGCGTCGAGGTCGTCGGGCTCGATGAGGGTGCGGTCCGCCCGGACGGCGTTGATGGCGCCCTCGTTGACCAGATTGGCGAGGTCCGCGCCGGAGAAACCCGGTGTGGCCCGGGCGACGACGTCCAGGTCGACGTCGGGGGCGAGAGTCTTGCCGCGGGCGTGGACCCGGAGGATGGCGGCCCGTTCGGCCTGGTTGGGCAGCGGGACGGTGACCTGGCGGTCGAATCGGCCCGGGCGCAGCAGTGCGGGGTCGAGGGCCTCGGGCCGGTTGGTGGCGGCGAGGACGACGATGCCGGTGGACTGGTCGAAACCGTCCATCTCGGCCAGCAACTGGTTGAGGGTCTGCTCGCGTTCGTCGTTGCCCCCGATCCGGCCGGTGCCCGCGCGCCGGGCGCCGGCGGCGTCGATCTCGTCGATGAAGATGATGGACGGCCCACGCTTGCGGGCCTCGTCGAACAGATCCCGAACCCGGGACGCGCCCACCCCGACGAACATCTCGACGAAGGCCGATCCGGTCACCGACAGGAACGGCACATCGGCCTCTCCGGCGACGGCGCGGGCGAAGAGTGTCTTGCCGGTGCCGGGCGGGCCGACCATGATCACACCGCGCGGGCCCTTGGCGCCCGCGGCGGCGTACCGGGCCGGGTTGCGCAGGAAGTCGACGACCTCGCTGATCTCCTGCTTGACGCCGTCGTAGCCGGCCACGTCGTCGAACCCGGTGGTCGGACGCTCCGCCTCGATGATCTTCGCGCGGGAACGGCCGATGGCGCTCAGTCCGCCCGTCATGGACCGCGCGGCGCGGCGGCCGAACCAGTAGAAGACGCCGATGAGGAGCAGCACCGGCAGCAGGGCGGACAGGATCGACGTGAACGCGTTGCCGCCGCCCTTGCTCTGGGACGCGGTGATCTGCACATGCTGGGACTGGAGCTGCTGCTGGAGCTGTCCGGTCCCCAGCGCCGTCGGCAACTGGGTGGTGAACTTGGTGCCGTTCTTCAGGGTGCCGCTGACCCCACCCTTGTCGTTGATGTCGACGGTCTTCACCTGGCCCACGCCGACCTTGCCGACGAAGTCGGTGTAGGTGAGGTGGGTGGGCGGAGTGCCCGAGGGGGCGCGGACGAGCATGAGGACGACCAGGAACAGCACCCAGACCAGCGGCATGATCCACCACTGCCAGCCTGCCCGGGGCGGCTGTGTGGGCGGCCTCGGTGGCTCCCGTGGCGGCCCGGACCTGGCCGGCGGCGTCAGATGCCGGTGCGGCATCCGCACTCGCGTGATCACCGTGCACCGCCTCCTTCGGGAGGCCTCCCCCGTGACGCCTGCGGCGGGCGCCGGTACGGGGTGGGGCGGGCCGGCACCGCCGGCGGTCCCCGGCACGCGCGCCCCCGGCCTTCTCCTCCCATGGTCCCTCCGACAGGCCGTGACGAGTGTCCCCTGTGCTCTCGGGAACGGCGCACGGGTCCTCCCGTCGGCACCGGGCGCCCCGGTCACGGTGCCAGGGTCGACTCCACGAGGTCCCGGGCCAGGTCGAGGGTGTACTGAAGCGGCAGGCCTTCGTCGGTGTACCAGTCCTCCGTGGCCTCCGGGTGGGGGCCGGTGACGCCGACGCGGCCGGCCCCGTACCGGGACACCACCATGGCGGGCGTGCCGTTGTCGTAGGTGGCCAGGACGGTGGCGTCCGCCCCCTGGTCGAGTACGAAGTACGGCCCGTCCTGGAAGAACACGGTGCGGGGTCGGCCATGCCACTGCACCCCGACCAGGGTGTTGCTCTCGTCGTGGACCGAGCACCCGGGCGACGAGATGTACTGGTCGGTGTCGCCGGGCAGCAGACCGAACCCGGGCGTGGCCCCGGCCAGATAGCCGCCCAGGCAGAAGCCCAGGTAGCGGCCGCCTCCCTGGACGAAGTCACGGATCGCGTCCCGCCGTCGCCGCAGCCTCCAGTAGGCCCAGCGCAGCGTGCCGCCGCCCGGCTGGGCGTACACCCGGGCCCGGGACAGTGACTCGGCCGACAGCGGCATTTCCTCGCGGGGGCCGGTGAAGCGAACGTCCAGATTCCAGGGGCCCTCGGCGAGGAGTGCGGCGACCGCCTCGGGGCAGCCGGGCTTCGAGGCGGGTCCCCGGTAGACGAGCGCGAGGGGGCGATGTCCGCCGCCGGGACTCGCGGAATAGGTCATGTCCGGTTCGCCGCCTCTTCTCCCTGTTCCTCGTGCTCCGCGCACTCGTCGGCGCGGACGGGCGGCCGTTCCCGCGGCCCCGTGGCGGAGCGCTCGACCAGTCCTTCGGCGGGCAGTCCGCGCCAGCTCGTCCCCGGTGTCAGCCGCTCGCCCTTCATGACCAGCGACAGCGGCCCGAGCCGGACGCCCTCGCCGACCACCGCGTCGTACAGCACGATCGCCCGGGTTCCGATGCTGGCGCCGGCGTGCACGGTGACCTTGGACATCTTCATCACGCGGTCTTCGAAAAGGTGCGTCTGCAACGAGACGTTGGTGTCGATCGTGGCGTCGTCACCCACCTCCACGAGGTCGAACTCGGTGAGGTAGGTGGTGCCGATCCAGGTGCGCCGGCCGATGCGGGCACCGAACAGACGCAGTACCGGTGGCAGGAACGGTGTGCCCACCAGCGTACCCACCCCGGCCGGGACCGCGGCGGCCTCGAAGACGCCCGTGACGAACTCCGTACGCCGGACGAACAGGCTCCACAGCGGCTCGACGCGCGGCCGGTACGTGCCGACGACGAGGCGCTTGAGAGCCACGCAGAACGCGATGACGGCGAGGGACCCGGCCATGGCCAGGAACGGCGACACGAGCACCGCCACCGGTCCCGCACGCCGGGCCACACCGGCCAGCGCCGTCAGATAGAGGTACACGCTGGACGCCAGCACGGCGGGCGGCACGGTGGCGCGGAAGAACTCGATGGTGAGGCGGACCAGGACCGCTCGACGGGTCGGCCGGTAGGTCAGTTCCTCGGGGTACGAGCCGCTGCTCTGGCGCACCGGCAGCCGCAGCGCGGGCGAGCCCAGCCAGGTGGTGCCGTCGGGCACCCGGTCCGGCGGCGGGACGGTCCCCACGCCGACCAGCGAGCCCGCTCCCAGCTCCGTTCCCGCCGGTATCAGGGCCGCGTTGCCGACGAAGGCGCGGCTGCCCACCTCGGTGGGCCCGAACGCCACCCGGTCGGCCGCGAAGGCGGCGGACCCGACGCTCGCCATGTCCGCCACGAAGCTGCTCTCCCCCAGGGTGAGCAGATCCGGGTCGATGTACGAGGCGGTGGACACCTCGGCGCCGCGGCCGACGCGTGCGCCGAGCAGCCGCAGCCAGGGCACGGTGTAGAGGGTGGCGTAGAGCGAGTTGGTGAACGTGAGGCTGGACTCCAGCAGTTTGTCCGCGATCCACTTGCGGACACCGAGCGCGGAGCGCGCCGGATGGATGCCGACGGGCAGCCCGGGCAGGACCACACGTTTGCCGACGGCGACCACACAGCACACCGTGACCACCCAGAGCGGGCCGACGAGCGCGGTGGCCGCGAGACCCGCTTCCGTGCCCCAGCGCGCCCCGGCGAACCAGAACAGCGCCAGGCACGGCAGGCCCATGGCCGGCACGGCCAGTTCCAGAAGGACGAGGCCGAGCAGCGCGGCGGCCAGCTGCCGGGGCCGCCAGCGGTCCGTGCCGCAGTCCCTGCGCAGCATGGCCTCGACGGCCGGGGCGAGGGTCTCGACCGCGCGTGCGGGGGATCCGGCCCGGCGTGCCCCGTCGGGGACCGCCTCGTCCGGGGCGAGGACGGACTGTTCCCCGAGCGCGGCCCGGTCTCCCATCCGGGCGCCGGGTTCGAGCACCGCGTTGGCACCGACGAACGCTGCCTCGCCGATCGTGATCGGGGCGACCGTCACCCAACCGTCCGCCACCTGCCAGGCGCGCAGCGAGGCCCCGTAGCCGATCGCGGTGTCGCTGCCGATGGTCACCAGAGCCGGCAGGGAGACCATGCCGGTGGCGATGGTGGTGCGGGCTCCCACCCGGGCACCGAGCAGCCTCAGGCAGGGGGCCATCATCGGGGAGCCGCTGAGGGTCCGCAGCGGGCTGAGGCCGAGGAGCAGACTGACCCCCCACAGGCGCAGATAGGTCGCTCCCCAGAGCGGGTAGCGGCCCGGGCGGATGCCCGCCGCGAGCGGGCGGACCAGGACGAAGGGCACGATCCAGCGGATGACGCCGTACCCGGCCAGTGCGATGCCGGCCAGCTCCACGAGCGACCAGTCCGCGATCCCGTCGTGCCCGGCGGCGTAAAGGGCGACCGGCGACGTGAACAGGAGCAGCACGAGATAGAGCACTGCCATCTGGACCAGCCCGGCGAGCGCGATCCGGCCGCCGCGGTGGCGGAGGGGCTGCGGGCGGGGTGGCGCGACCGAGGGCGCGGTGGCGGCCGCGGTTCGCAGTCGCGCCGCGAACGTCCGCACGGTCGGGTGCCCGTAGAGGTCTCGCAGCGTGGGGCCGGCCTCGCCGTTCCTGCCGCGCAGCACCGACACGACCCGGGCGGCCAACAGGGAGTGGCCGCCCAGGTCGGTGAAGAAGTCCGCCTCGGCCGACAGTTGGTCGGGGGCGATGCCGAGGACCCGCGCCCAGACGTCCCGCACCCTCATCTCCCACGGGCCGCGGGCGGGCGTGACCGGCCCGCCGCCCATGACCAGGCGGCAGGTCGGGGCGGGCAGCCGCCGACGGTCGACCTTGCCGCTGGGCATGGCCGGGAGCCGGTCCAGGACGTCGAGGTACGCCGGCACCATGTAGGAGGGCAGGGTGCGGCGCAGGCGCTCGTGCAGCCGGGCGGCGAGGCCCTCGTCAGCGGGGACGTCGCCGCCGGGCGCGTCCGGGGCGGGGTCCTCCAGGGCTCGTACGACATAGGCGGCGAGGGTTCTGCCGTCCTCACCCTCGTCGTACGCGTCCTGACTGTCGGGGGGACGCTCGGGGGTGCCGGGGGCCGGGACCAGCGCGGTGACCGCCTCGGCCACGCCGGGGTCCTCCAGGAGTACGTTGTCGATCTCGTCGAGGGCGACCCGGTACCCGCGGATCTTGACCTCGGCGTCGGCCCGGCCCAGGTACTCGATGTCGCCGTCGTCATTGATCCGCCCGAGGTCCCCGGTGCGGTAGAGCCGGCCGCCGGGGGGCGTCTCCGGGTGCTCGATGAAGCGGTCGGCGGTCAGGTCCGGGCGGCCCACATAGCCGCGGGCGAGGCCGGGGCCGCCCAGGCAGATCTCGCCGACGGTGCCGGGCGGCACGGGCCGGCACACCTCGTCCAGCAGCACCACCGAGTACGTCGGCAGCGGTCGCCCGATGGTCACGGGCCGTCCGGGAAGCAGTTCCTTCCAGGTGGCTGTGACGGTGGCCTCGGTGGGTCCGTAGGTGTTGAGGATGCGGCGCCCCGGCCTGCTCCAGCGCTCGACGAGCTGTCCCGGGCAGGCCTCGCCGCCGACGGCGATGGTGCGGAGGCGCGGCACTTCCCGCGGGATGGTGGCCAGCAGTGTCGGGACGCAGTACAGCACCGTGACGCCGTGCTGCTCCAGGAAGTCGGCGAGGTCGTCGCCGAGCCGCCCGGGACCGGCCGGTCCGGCGACGACGGTGGCGCCCGCCGTCCACGTCGGCCAGATCTCCTCGATGGAGAAGTCGAACGAGATGGTCATGCCCTGGTACACCCGGTCATGGGCGCGTACGTCATAGATCGGGGTCACGACGCGAAGGAAGTTGCAGATGCTCGACTGGGCGATCTGCACTCCCTTGGGCCTGCCGCTGGATCCGGAGGTGTACATGATGTACGCGAGCGGATCGCTCCCGTTCGCGTGCGCGGGAGACGGGCGGGTGGTGGGTTGGGAGGCGAGTTCTCGGGCGCCCGCGTCGAGGTCGATCACCCTGCACCGGGCCGGTGTCCGCGGCTGTGACGACGCTCCGGAGGCCGGTGCGGACACGGTCAGCAGTACGGTGGCACCGGCGTCGTCCAGGATGAAGGAGACCCGGTCGGGCGGGGACGCGGGGTCGATCGGGACGAACGCCGCACCGGCCTTGCTGACGCCCAGCAGCGACGCGTACATGTCGACCGAGCGGGGCAGCAGCAGCCCCACCCGGTCCCCCGGGCCGATCCCCGTGCGGCGCAGGCAGTGGGCCACCTGATTGGCGCGGGCGTCGAGGTCGGCGTAGGTCAGACGCCGCTCCTCGCACTCGAGCGCCACCGCCGACGGCGCCCGGTCACAGGCCGCTTCGTAGAAGCCGTGCAGTCGGCAGACCTGGCCCGCCTTCCTGGGGCCGGTATGACCTCCGACTGGGGAGAGGGGCGGGGCCGAGGTGTGGGAGGCCATAGGGGCTCACTCTTTCCGTGCGCAGCTGGCTCGCCTGTCGGTCACTCCCCCAGCCTGACCGGTGGCTCCTGAGAGGGCGCTGAGAGAGCTGAGGGGACCGCGTCGGCCCCGGCTGCGCGCCGGGGAAAGCGGTGCCGTCGGTCCGGGGAAGACACGCGAGACCCGGGAATCCGACGTACGAGGCGGCCGCCGCGCATCGCCCCGACCCGGCACGCTCCGACGGCACCGGCGATCCACGCCGAAAGCCCACGGTCACACGGGAGGTGACCAGGGGCTTGCCGACGAGGCGTGCGTGGGCTGCCGGTTCGAGGCTCTCAGTGGGCGATGCTGTCGATCAGTTCGCGTGCGCCCTGCCGGAGGAGGGCCACGGCGACGGAGGTGCCGAGGGTGGCCGGATCGAGGCGGCCGGCCCACTCGTGGGCGTTGAGCACGGTCTTGCCGTCCGGGGTGAACACGCAGGCGCGCAGGGACAGTTCACCGTTCCCGTCGCAGCGGGCGAACCCGGCGATCGGGCTGTTGCAGTGGCCCTGCAGAACGTGCAGGAACATGCGCTCGGCGAGGGTCTCGCGGTGCGTGGCCGGGTCACCGAGGCCGCTGACGGTCTCGATGGTCTCGGTGTCGTCCTCACGGCACTGCAGGGCGAGGACGCCCGCGCCGATCGGCGGAATCATCGTCTCCACCGGCAGGATCTCGCTGACCACGTCGGCACGGTCGATCCGTCGTAGGCCGGAGAGGGCGAGGAGCAGGGCGTCGGCGTCCCCTGCCGCGAGCTTCTCCAGACGGCGGTTGGCGTTGCCGCGCATCGGAACGCACTGCAGATGCGGGTGGGACGCGGCGAGCTGGGCGGTCCGGCGCACGGAGGAGGTGCCGATACGGGTACCGGCGGGGAGTTCGTCGAGAGTGCGGCCCGCGGGGTCGACGAGGGCGTCGCGGATGTCGTCGCGCTTGAGGAAGGCCGCGAACGTCGTGCCCGCCGGCAGCGGACGGTCGGCGGGGATGTCCTTCACGCAGTGGACCGCCAGATCGGCCGCACCGGCCAGCAGCGCCGCGTCGACCTCCTTGGTGAAGGCGCCCTTTCCCTCCACCCGGGAGAGGTCGCCCATCCACTTGTCACCGGTCGTCTTCACCGGGACCACCTCGGTGCGCACCGTCGGGTGCAGCGCGGCCAGTTCGGCACGGACTCGCTCCACCTGGGCGAGCGCCATGGGGGAGTCACGGGAGACGATGCGGATGAGATCGGCGGACATGAGGGCACGATAGTCCCTCGGCCGGGGCCGCGAGGACGACTCCTCCGTGTCCGGCACACGAGGACGTCGGCCTGTGTACGCTCACACGACCAACCCTGTCTGGGCGGGCGTGTGGGGCGGTCAGCCGCCGACGATCTCGCCGAACCGCTCGGCGCTGATGTTGCCGCCCGAGACGATGACGCCGATCCTGCGAGGCAGGGGGGTGATCCGGTGGCCCAGCAGTGCGGCCAGACCGCTCGCGCCGCTGGGTTCGATGACGAGCTTCATGCGTTCGAAGGCGAACCGCATGGCGTCCCGGATCCCCTCGTCGCTGACCAGGGCTATCTCGTCCACCAGCCGCTGATTGACGGAGAAGGTCAGTTCACCGGGAATGTCCGCGGCCTGACCGTCGGCGATGGTGCGCGGCACCGGGATGGACACACGTCGGCCTGCTTCCAGGGAGCGCTTGGTGTCGTCGCCGGCCTCCGGCTCGACGCCGATCACCCGCATGGCAGGGCGGAGTCCCTTGGCCGCCGTGGCGGTCCCGGCGATCAGCCCACCACCGCCGACCGGCACCACGACGGCGTCCAACTCCCCTACTTCCTCGATCAGTTCGAGGGCCGCCGTACCCTGCCCCGCGATGACGTGCGGATGCTCATAGGGTGGTACGAGCGCGAGACCTCGCTCGGCGGCGAGCGCTTCCCCGATCGCGACCCGGTCCCCCGTGTAGCGGTCGTAGGTGATGATCTCCGCCCCGTATCCGGCGGTCGCCTCCCGCTTGGAGCGCGGGGTGTCCTCCGGCATGACGATCACGGCGCCGGTCCCGAGCTCCCGGGCGGTCAGGGCGACGGCCTGCGCGTGGTTGCCGGAGGAGTACGCGGCGATCCCCTTCGCCAGTTGCTCGGGGGACAGCCGTGACGCGGCGTTGTACGCGCCGCGGAACTTGAAGGCACCGACACGCTGGAAGTTCTCGCACTTGACGAAGACCTCGGCGCCGACCAGCCGGTCCAGGGTGCGTGAACGCAGCACCGGGGTGCGGTGGGCCACGCCCTTGATCCGCGCCGCGGCGTCCTGCACGTCCTCCAGGGTGACGCGCTGGGTGTCGGTCATGTTCGTGCTCCGTTCCGGGTCGCGGGTGAGCGCCCTGCGATCGTCGTCGCCGCCACTCTGACGCAGCTTGGAATTTCTGTCCAGATCCTGTACTCGAAGTCCAAGAGGTGGGAAAATCGTTGCGGGCACAGATCAGACGGGCTGACCACGGAGACGGGCGGACGGCGGATGGACGGTCAGGCATGAGTGGGGCCGAGGACGGGCGATCCGGCGGGTCCGGTGTCCGGGCCGGGGGCACGGCGGGTCCGGTCAGGTCCGGGGCGACGGCCGGTGAGCAGGACGCCGTCATCGCCGCCCTCATCCCCGTGATCGACGGGATCGCCGCGACCCTCGGATCCTTCTGCGAGGTGGTGATCCATGACTTCCGGCGGCCCGAGCACTCCATCGTCGCCCTCGCCGGGTCGGTCACCGGGCGCGGTCCCGGGGGGTCCATGAGCGAGATCGGTATGCAGCTCCTGGCGCGCGGCGACCAGGCGCGCGACGAGCTGAACTACCTCACCCGCACCCACGACGGGAAGATGGTCAAGTCGTCGACCGTGGTGCTCCGTGACTCCGGCGGCGCGGTCTTCGGCGCCCTGTGCGTCAACCTCGACATCACCTCCGTCAACCAGGCCCACGCCCTGATAGGCGAGATCGCCGGTGTCGGCGTCTCCCCCGCGGCCGTACCGACCACGACGTTCGGCGACGACATCGGCGCGGTACTGGACGCGATCGTCGACGAGCGCCAGCTCCGCCAGAACAAGCCATGGAGCCAACTCGGCCGTGCGGAACGGCTTCAGCTGTTCCGCGACCTCGACCGGCGCGGGGTGTTCGCCGTACGCGGCGCGGTGCAGCAGGTCGCGGCCCGGCTCGGCATCTCCCGGGCCTCCGCCTACAACTACCTCTCGGCGGCCCGCAGCGCCGCCGACGACGACGCCGAACTCCCGGACGGCACAGCGTAGGCCCTCTCGCCCGGCCATGTCCCGCGCGAGGACCGGCCGGTACCGGACGGTGTCGGCAGGGGCCGGGCGGGTACCCGGTACTCACACGGTCTCGGCTGGGAGGGACGCGGTGAGCGGATCATCGGTGAGGGCGGTGGGTTGGGCGCGCTCCCTGCCGCTGAACAGCGGAGTGAAGGCGGCCCGTGACTGGGCTCGCGAACACCTGCGGACACTGGGCTGGACCGAGTGCGCGCCGCAGACGGTGGACGCGGTCCTGCTGACCGTCTCGGAACTCGTGACCAACGCCCATGTGCACGCGCGCAGCTCCGCGCAGCTGGTGCTGACCTGGGACACACACTGTCTGCACGTGGTGGTCCACGACACCTCCGACCGGCTGCCCACGCCTCGGCCGCCGAGCGAGGACCGGCTCGGCGGGCGCGGCATGCTGCTCGTCGACGCGCTGGCAGACGAATGGCAGGCGCGGCGCTGCCCCGACGGCAAGATCGTCGACGCGTGCTTCAGGCCGCCCGCTCAGTCCGCCGACACCGACGGTTCCTGACGGGGGCACCGGCGTCCTGGCGGGAGGCCCGGGAGGGCGTCGGTGCGGGAGACGGGCCACTCGACGGCCGCGAGCGTCGGCCATCGTGACGCCGCTCACACACTTCTCTGTGGTTCTACCCACAATTCGGCGCGAAAGACGGCCCGGAGTGATGGCGGTCACCGCAACGTAAGGGCGTTTTGTCTACGTTCGACGTTCAGTGCCCCCTCCCCCAGGAACCGTTGAGGCTGCTCCACCATGCTCTTTCGACCGTTCTCCCGGCGGCCGGACACCGCGGACAAGCGCCGGGGCAAGCGTGCCGTCGCCTGCGCCGGTGTGCTCCTGGCGTCGGCGACGACGCTGATCTCGATCGGCGCCCTGCACTCGGCCCCGGCCGAGGCGGCTGCGGCGTCGACCGCGCCCGCCACCCTCACCACTCCCACCGCCTCCCCCGCACCCGTGCAGCCGCACGCCAAGCCACGGGTGACGTCCGCCGTGCTCAGCCTCGACGGCACGAGCCGCGAGCCCACGGTGCACGGCGACGACGCCCCGTACGACACCGCGAGCATCGTCAAGGTCGACATCCTCGCGACGGTGCTGCTCCAGGCGCAGGACGCGGGCCGGACGCTGACCCCGCAGGAGCTCACCCACGCCGAGGCCATGATCCGGCGCAGCGACAACGACTCGGCGACCGCGCTGTGGCAGCGGATCGGCAAGGCCCCGGGGCTGGAGGCGGCCAACAAGCGACTGGGCATGGCCGCGACGAAGGGCGGCCCCGGTCTGCTGTGGGGGCTGACCCAGACCACGGCACGGGACCAGATACGACTGCTGCGTGCGGTGTTCGACACCGGTACGGCGGCGAACACCGGCTCCACAGCACTGCACCAGAAGTCTCGGCAGTACATCCGGACGCTGATGACCCGTATCGAGGGTGACCAGGCATGGGGCGTCTCGGCGGCCACGAACTCGGCGTGGGCGCTGAAGAACGGCTGGCTGCAGCGCACCGCGACCGGGCTGTGGGACGTCAACAGCATCGGGCAGATCACGGTGGACGGACACCGCTGTCTGGTCGCGGTCCTCTCGAACGGCAGCCCGTCGATGAAGGACGGCATCACGCTGGTGGAGAGGGAGGCCCGGTCCGCCGTGCACTCCACGGCCACCCGCTGACGTCCGTACGGGGCCCGTCGGCGGGTCTGGCCAGGCCGCGGAAGCGCGCGGCTCAGGGAGCGATCGGCAGCTGTCGCTTGTGCCCGGTGAGCCGGTAGCGGCGGACGATCGCCGCGAAGGCGGCCTCACCGACCGGCTTGCCCTCCAGGAAGTCGTCGATGTCGTCGTAGGTGACGCCGAGCGCCTCCTCGTCGGGCTTGCCCGGGTTCAGCGTCTCCAGATCCGCGGTCGGGGTCTTCCAGGTCAGCTCGTCCGGTGCGCCCAGAGCCCCCGACAGGGCCCGTACCCGCCGCTTGGTCAGGCCGGTGAGCGGCACCACGTCGGCGGCGCCGTCGCCGAACTTGGTGAAGAAGCCGGAGACCGCCTCTGCCGCGTGGTCGGTGCCCACGACCAGGCCCTCGTGCGCGCCCGCCACCGCGTACTGGGCGATCATGCGCTGCCGGGCCTTGATGTTGCCGTGCACGAAGTCCTGGTGGTGCGCGTCACGGAAGACGGTGCCACCGGCCAGCACCGCCTCCAGCGCGGCGTCGCTGGCGGGCTTCACATCGACGGTCAGCACCCGGTCGGGCCGGATGAACTCCAGCGCCCGCTGCGCGTCCTTCTCGTCGGCCTGGGTGCCGTACGGCAGCCGCATCGCGAAGAACGTCGACTCCTGCCCGGCGGCACGCACCCGCTCGACCGCCAGCTGGCACAGCCGACCTGCGGTCGAGGAGTCCACTCCGCCGCTGATGCCCAGCACCAGCGAGCGCAGGCCTGTGGAGGTCAACTGGTCGGCGAGGAAGGCCACCCGGCGTTCGATCTCCTGCTGTGCGTCGAAGGACTCGCTCACCTGGAGATCCCGGGCGATGTCCCGCTGCAGGGATATGGACGTCGGGTCGGTCACGGTGGCTCCTCGGTCGTGCTCGTGGACAGGGTCGGCACGCGCCGCGGGGCCGGGGCCACCGGCGCGTGCAGGGACGGAAGCACTCTAAAGGAGGTGCGACATCCCGCGTGGTCCGGCAAGGGGCAGGTCAGGCGCCGAGCGGCGTCGTGGCCGGGCTGGTGCCGTCCTTTCCCGGCTCTTCGGCGGTCGTCTCTTCGGCGGTCGCCTCAGGGACGGTCGCCTCCGGGGCGGTCGTCCCTTGGGCGGTGCGGTGCGCCTGTTCGATGGCCTGGCCCCAGTAGGTCCCCGCGACCATCAGCACCGCGCCGAGGGCGGCGAGGGCGGTCAGATGCTCGCCTCCGATGCCGATACCGATGGCGGCTGCCCACACGGGTTCGGTGCCCAGCAGAAGGCTGGCCCTGCTCGCGGAGGTCCGCTGGATGGCCCAGGTCTGCGCGATGAAGGCGAACACGCTGCAGAACAGGGCGAGATAGGCCAGCTGGGCCCAGGTGCCGGCGGTGATGTGAGCCACAGCCGCCCCACCGCCCGCGGCGGCCGGGGCGAGACACAGCACCGCCCCGACGACCGTCTGCACGGACGTCAGCTGGAGCGGCCTGAGCGAGCGGCCCGAGGTGAGCCGTCCGACCAGGGCCACATGGACGGCTCGGACCACGGCCGCGGCCAGCATCAGGACGTCCCCCACCCCGGGCGTGTGCAGGCCGTGGACCGAGGTGAGCAGGCCGACCGCCACGACGCACACGCCGGCGGCGAGGAAGAAGCGTGGGGGCACCCTGCCGCGGCCGCCCGAGCGGTCCAGCAGCGGTGTGATCACCAGCGTCAGACTGATGAGCAGCCCCGCGTTCGCTGCGCTGGTGTGCGCCACGCCGTACATCTCCAGCACCAGGACCGCTGTCTGGGTCAGGCCCAGCACCGACCCGATGTGGATCTCCTCCCGGGTCCAGGGAAACCGCCGCCGGCGCGCGAGGGCCAGGACGAGGGGCACGCCGGCCAGCGCGGACAGCAGATAGCGCAGGAACAGCACCACCAGGACCGGAGCGACCTCGGTGGCGTTCTTCGCCGTCAGATAGCTGGATCCCCAGACCATCGCGACGATCAGGAGCACCAGATCCGTTCGACGTGTGTCACGCATGCGCTCCACGGTGCCCGACCAGCACAATGAAGCCAAGTAGCAGCTACTGAACTGAGGCTTTAGCAGAGCTACAATGTCCGCGTGGACGAGAGGCAGCTACGGGTCCTGCGTGAGCTGGGCGAGCTGGGCAGTGTCACGGCCGCGGCCGAGGCGCTGATGGTCACTCCTTCGGCGATCTCTCAGCAGCTGCGTCTGTTGCAGCGTTCGGTCCCCGTCCCGCTCACCGAGCGCGAGGGCCGGCGGCTGGTGCTCACTCCCGCGGGCCGGGCTCTGGCCGCCGCCGCGATCGAGGTGGAGGCCGCCCTGGCCCGAGCCCGCCACAGCGTCGAGGAGTTCCTCGGTCAAGCCGACGGCCCGGTGTCGGTGGCGGCCTTCCACAGCGCCGCCGCGGCCTTCTGGCCGCACCTGGTGCGCGCCCTGTCCGCCCCGGGCTCACCGAGACTCACGTTCGCGGACGAGGACGTGCCCCAGCACGACTTCCCGCTCCTGACCCGCGAGTACGACATCGTCCTGGCCCACCGCCTCGACCACGCCGCGCCCTGGCCGGTAACCGTGTCCGCCACCGCCCTGCTGCACGAACCGCTCGACGTAGCGCTGCCCGCCGGCCATCCGTTGACCGCCAAACGGCGGCTGACACCCCGCGACGTGGCCGACTGGCCCTGGGTCACCGTCCATGACGGCTTCCCGCTGATGGCCACCATCGAGGCGATCGCCGCGGCGGCCGACCGTCGGCTCCACCTCGCCCATCGCATCAACGAGTTCGCCGTGGTCGCCGAAGTCGTGGCCGCCGGGGCCGGAATCGCCCTGATGCCGCGCTGGACCGCCCGCCCGCATCCCGACGTGGTTCTCAGGCCCCTGGTCGGCGTCAGCGCACGGCGTCACATCGACGCGCTCCACCGCCCCGAACGCACGGCCCGCACGGCTGTCCGGACCGTTCTCGGTGAGCTGCGAAGCGCCGCGGCGGCCGTCAGCGGCCGGGCTACCGGCGACACGCAGACGCGCGACTGAGTTGCCGGCGCTCGGCGTCAACAGCGGTTCCGTGCCGTTCGGCGCGCGGTCCGGACGGGCGGGCACGGCCTGACGGCCGGGGCCCCGCGGCGCTCGTCCGGCTCCGACGCGACGCGGACCGTCAATCCGGCTCCGACGCGACGCGGACCGTCAGTCCGGCTCCGACGCGACGCGGACCGTCATTGCTGACGGAGCGTCACTGTCCGGCGGAGCCAGCCGACTTCGCGGCCTGGAGGACGAGGTCGGTGACGGCGTCGGGGTGGGAGATCATGGCCACATGGGAGGAGTCGATCTCCACCGTGTGCGAGCCCGCACGCTGCGCCTCGAAGCGTTCCTGGGCCGGGTTGATGGTCATGTCCTGCTTCGCTACGAGGAACCAGGACGGAATGGTGCGCCAGGCGGCCTCTTTGGCCCGCTCGGAGAAGGCGGCCGTGCTCGCGGGCCGCTGGGTCGCCGCGAGCACGCGCGCCGTGCGCTCCGGCAGATCGGCGGCGAACACCCGGTGGAGCTTGTCCGGCTGGAGGTAGAGATCGGTTCCGCCCACTCCTCCACCGGCCCGGTACGGAACGGAGCGGAGAGAACTGGCGAGTTCACTCGGGAACTTGCCGGACAGCGACATCCCGCTCTCGCCCTTGTCCGGCACCAGGGCCGACACGAACACAAGTGACCGCACCTGTCTGTTGCCGGCCGCGGCGGAGCTGATCACCGCGCCGCCGTAGGAGTGGCCCACCAGCACGATCGGTCCCTTGATGCTCTGCAGCACCGAGGCGATGTAGGTGGAATCGTTGTACAGGCCGCGCAGCGGATTGGCCGGGGCGACGACGGTGTAGCCCCGGCGCTGCAGCCGTTCGACGACTCCGTCCCAGCTGGAGGCGTCCGCGAAAGCCCCGTGCACCAGGACGACGGTGGGCTTGGTGTCGGAGGTGGCGTCGGCCGCGCCGACGGGGGCTGCCCCGACGACACACAGGGCCAGGGCGGACCCGACCGCGGTGAGGTGCGCGCCTCGTATGCGACGCGCTGTGCCGTGGATCGCAGATGCTGTCATGGCGTTCTCGCTTTGCTCGAGGTCTCCGTGACCCCGAGTGTTCACCCGTTCGTGGCGGGTGGCCCGGCCGCATGGTCCGAACGGGGCAATGATCGCCCGTTGGGGTGACGGCGGCCTGCCGGCCGGCCGGAGGCCTCCCCCTCCCTCCGGATCCCGTCACGAATCCGGGGCCGGCCGTCGCCACAGCACGGTGCCCACTCCGGCGACGAGGAGGGTCGCGCAGCCCGCGAAGACCACACCGGCGTCGCGCACTCCGAGGGCCGCGGCCAGGGCGCCGACCCCCACGACGGGCAACGAGATGCCCACGTACGCGACGACGAAGAACGCCGAGACGGTGGCGCCCCGGTGCGTCTCGGGCGCCGCGGAGCTCACCGCGGTCAGACCGGCCCGGAACGCCATGCCCTGCCCGGCACCGCCGGTCACGGCCCCCAGGAGGAGCACCGGCAGCGACTCCAGCAGCAGTGAGACCCCGACGAGCACGAGACCGGCGACGAGCACCAGACAGCCGAGCGGCAGGGCTCTGCGCGTCCTCACCCGCCCCTGAAGCAGCTGTCCGCCGGTCGAGGCGCAGAACACGGAGAAGACGACGGCTCCGACCGCCGCCAGATCACGCTCGCCGAGCGTCTGGCCGAGGAAGGCCGGGGCGACCGCGGTGAACAGGCCGAGCAGCGAGAAACCGGCGAAGGCCGCGAGGGCGCACGGCGCGAACACCCCGCGCACTTCGGGCGGGACCTTCATGCCCTGGGGTCGCAGCGGGGGCCGGGGGCCGGACCGGCGAACGGTCTCCGGCAGCAGAACGGTGACCACGGCGGCGGCCGCCAGCAGCACCAGATGCACGAGGAAGGGCAGCCTGAGCGGCCAGGGCGTGTACTCGGCGAGGGCACCGGAGACGAGGGGACCGAGTCCGAGGCCGCCCATGTTGGCCGCGGTCGCCGCGAGACCGGCGCGGGTGCGTCGCTCCGGGGGCGCCAACTCCAGGACGGCCGCGGTGCCGGTGCCGCTCAACAGGCCCGCGGAGAACCCCGACAGGACCCGTCCCACGTACAGCAGCGGCAGCCCGCCCTCGCAGAGGAAGCACACCGCGCTGAGCGCGGCCAGCCCGAGCGCGGCCAGCAGCACCGGGCGTCGCCCGAGCAGATCGGAGAAGTCACCGGCCACCAGCAGGGCGGTGATGACGCCCACCGCGTAGACGGCGAAGACCACGGTGACGATCAGCTCGGAGAACCCGATCTGGTGGCGGTACAGCCCGTACAGCGGCGTGGGCAGGGTGGTGCCCATCATGCCGACGGCGAAGACGCCCGCCGCGGCCACGTATCCGGGCCGAGGGGCCGGTCGACGGCGTTCGGTGTCACGGCTCATCACGTCCCACCATAGGTATCCGGCACGCGGTGCGGTGCGCCGGGCCCGGCGCGGTCGACGGCCGCGCGGTTCACGGCCGGTCCGGCGCCCCGACGGAGACAGGGCCGGACGGGTGACGGCCCAACGGGTGACGTCCACGCGGGACAGCGCACACTGCTGCTACCTGCAATCGGCTTCAAGTGCCGCCGCAGACAAGTTACTTGGGCAGGACCACGGCCCGGGACAGCGCCCGACAGGGCCGCCGACGCCACGGCGCCGGGCCCGCCCCCACCGGCCCTGACGTGCTAAGCGAAGGCTATGAGACAGTCCCGAATCGCGGCATGTGTGTCCTCGCTCCTCCTGTCCGCCGTCTGCACCCTCACGGGTACCACGGCGGCACAGGCCGCCCCGGAAGCAGCGGCCACGGGCTATGTGGCCCTCGGGGACTCCTACTCCTCCGGGGTGGGAGCCGGCGGCTACTTCGCCGACAGCGGCGACTGCCTGCGCAGCAGTCGGGCGTATCCCGCCCTGTGGGCCGCGTCCCATCATCGGTCGTCGTTCAGCTTCACCGCGTGCAACGGCGCCCGCACGAGTGATGTCATGGACCACCAGCTCAGCCCGCTCGGTGCCCGTACCGGACTGGTCAGCGTCACCGTCGGCGGCAGCGACTCGGGCTTCGGCCATGTGATGACGACCTGTGTGCTGCGCGGCAGCGCCGCGTGTCAGTCCGCCGTGTCCGAGGCGCGCACCTATATGGACAGCACCCTCCCGCACGACCTGGACCGTCTCTACACGGCCATCCGGCGCAAGGCCCCGGCCGCCCGCGTGGTGGTCCTCGGCTATCCGCATCTGTACAAGGTCCACGGCACCTGCACGGCCGGCCTGGCCGACGCCTCACGATCCGCGCTCAACAACGCCGTCGACCACCTCGACACCGTGATCGCGAAGCGGGTCGCCGACCACGGATTCACGTTCGCCGACGTGCGCGGCGCCTTCAAGGACCACGAGATCTGCACCTCCAGCCCCTGGGTGCGCAGCGTCAGCCTGCTGGCGCCCGTCGAGTCGTACCACCCCACCTCGCTCGGGCAGTCCCGCGGCTACCTCCCCGTCTTCACGCGTACCACCTGAGCGGCCCTGAGCGGGCGCGGTCGGGACGGCAACGGCTGCCTCACCTTCCGCGGCTGACGTTCTGTCACAGGGCAGGTCACGGTGCCGGAGGCAGGTGGAAGCCGTGCAGGTCCTCCGGCAACGGGCCCGCGGGCCGGAACACGGTCGCCGCCGGACCGTCGGCGACCGTCGCGGGCGCGTCGGTGAGCCGCATCCGGTCCCTGAGCCGCCCGTAGAAGTTGGCGGGGGCCAGCCTGACCAGGCGCAGCGGGCGCGGCGCCGCGGCCACCCCGACCCAGTCGCCGGGCTCCAGGATGCCGCGCGACTGCCCGTCCACACTCACCGCGGCCCGCCCGGAGTGGGGCAGCACCAGCAGGGCGATCGGCTCGTCCAGGTTGGCGACCACCGTGCGGTTGAACGCCATGTGCGGGGCCACAGGGGTGAAGACGAGGGCCTTCATCCGTGGCGAGAGCACCGGGCCTCCCGCGGCGAAGCTGTACGCGGTCGAGCCGGTCGGGGTGGCGAGGATGACGCCGTCGGCCGAGTACGACGCGAGCAGCCGGCCCGCGAAGTACACGCCCACGCTGACCTGCCGGTCCCGCGCCAGTTTCTCCACCACGATGTCGTTCAGCGCATTGACGTCCAGTGGGATCCCCCAGCCGTCGTCCTCCGCGGCGTCCGGCTCCGGCTGCGGCTGGGGCGGCGGCAGCGCCGGGCCCCGCCCGTAGCACAGGGTCTGTTCCATGCCGACGGGAATCTCCAGCAGCCTGGAGGACCGCATCATCAGCATCATGCGTTCCTCGCACTCGGACCTGCCTGCCTGGATCGCCTCCAGTGCCTGCGCCACCTGGGTGACCGGGGTCTCGGTCAGGAAGCCGACCTTGCCCACGTCCACGCCCAGCACCATGGCGTCGTTCTTGGCGGCGACGCGCGCGCCACGCAGAAACGTACCGTCCCCGCCGAGTGTCACGATGAGGTCCGGACCGCCCGCCGCCCGCACCTCCTCCCGGGCGTGCCGGCGGCTCGCGCCGTCCTGCCACACATCGATGTCGACGCACTTGATCCCGTGCTGCGAGCACCACTCCCGTACCGTCTGCGCCCCGGCGACCGCCTGTGGACGGCCCCCGTGCACCACAAGTCCCACCCGGCTGATCGGCATGACACCACCTCCGGCCGCGGCCCCTGCGACAGGCCGGAATCGGTCGGCCCTGCTTCCGGTGAAGCCCGTCGCGGGAGAGCGGCCCGTCCCACTATCGTCGCGCAGCGGGCGCCGGGCCTCCTCTCGCGTGACGGGCACCGCCGCCGCAAGCCCGGGACGGGAAGGGCGTGGCGCTCCTCCGTTTGCCGGGCCCCGTGGGCGGAACCCGAAGGGTCTGTCGGGCGCGGCCACCACGGAACCTAGGAGGTGTCGCGTATGCGGCCCGTGACCAAAGGTCTGCTGGCGGGGGCGGCCGGCACCGTCGCACTGAACCTGGTCGGCTACGGCGACATGCTGCTGCGCGGCCGTCCGTCCAGCGATGTGCCCGCCGAGATTGCCGATCGTCTCGCCGAGCGCACCGGTGTCGCACTGGGTGACGCAGAAGCGAGATCCAGCCGTGAACAGGCGGTCGGCGCCATGCTCGGGTACGTCATCGGTCTCGGGATCGGCGGCGCGTACGGGCTGTGGCGGTGCCGGGCCGGCCCGCCGTCGCTCTGGACGGCCGGGCCGCTACTCGGCGCGGCCGCCATGGCGGGCAGCGACCTCCCGGCCACCGTGCTGAAGGTGACCGACCCGGCCTCCTGGCCCCTGACGTCCTGGGTGTCGGACGCGGTGCCGCATCTCGCCTACGGCCTGACCACGGCCTCCGTGTACGAGGCACTGCGCTGACGAGCGGCCCCTGCGTAGCTGCGGGTCGAGGCTCCAGGGACGTACAGTGAAAACAGTGCCGGCTCTCCCGCAGCCGCTCCCGGTTCGGGGTGTCTGTGGGAGGCCGCGGGCCGCAAGGAGCGAGGCATGATCCATTCAGCCGACATCCGCGAATGGCGCAACCGTGACGTGCTGGACCCCAAAGGGCGCAAGATCGGGGCCCTGGAGGCGGTCTATGTGGACACCACCACCGACGCGCCGGCCATGGCCACCGTCCGCACCGGGATACCGACCCGTCAGCGGCTGGTCTTCGTCCCCCTCGACGAGGCGACCCTGGGGCCGGGCTACGTCAAAGTGGCGCATTCCAGAGGGCTGGTGAAGAAGGCGCCGTCCATGGGCCTGGACGACATCCTGCCGGCTGAGCGCGAAGCGGAGATCTTCCAGCACTACGACCAGGCCTATGCGCCCGGCGCCGACCGTGGACGCCGCCTCGCACGCCGCTGACCAGCCATGTCGCCGATCGGCCCGCAGAACGTCGGCGATCCGTCATCCGCACCACCGCCCGGAGGATGTGTTCCCTCATGGCGTTCCTAGCGCTTGTCCTGTTCCTGATCCTCGCGGCGGTCGTCCTCGGGTTCCTCGGCGCGATCCTCAAGGGGCTCTTCTACCTCTTGATCATCGGCGTCGTGGTCTTCGCGGCGACCCTGTTGCTGTCGGGGTTCCGCTGGTCCCGCCGCTCCCATCGGCACTTCGTCCGCTGACGCCTCCGGCCGGGGGCGCACCGCGGTGGGGCGCGCCCCCGGCGGTCGGGCTCAGCCGCGTTCGCGCTGGTAGGCGGCCAGGAGGAAGAGCCAGATCTCGCTCACGGTCGGGAAGCAGGCGACCGCGTGCCGCAGTCGCTTGAGCGGCACCTCACCGGCGACCGCGACGGTCGCCGAGTGCAGCAGTTCGCTGACCCCCGGCCCGACGAAGGTCACTCCCAGCAGGATCTCCCGGTCCTCGTCGACGACGAGCCGGGCGTGGCCCCGGTAGCCGTCGGCGAAGAGGTTGGCGCCCTGGGCGGCGTTGAAGGGCACGTCGACCGTTCTGACGCGGTGACCGGCCCGGGTCGCCTGTTCGGCGGTCAGGCCCACCGCCGCCGCCTCGGGATCGGTGAAGAAGACCTGGGGCACGGCATGCTGGTCGGCGGTGGTGGCGTGGTCACCCCAGGGCGCGTCGTCCAGCGGGCGGCCCGCGGCACGGGCGGCGATGGCGTCTCCGGCGGTGCGGGCCTGGTACTTGCCCTGGTGGGTGAGCAGGGCGCGGTGGTTGATGTCCCCGCAGGCGTACAGCCAGTCGCCGTCGACCTCACGCACCAGGCAGGTCGTGTCCACGTCCAGCCAGGATCCGGGCGTCAGGCCGACCGTGTCGAGGCCGATGTCGTCGGTGGCGGGCCTCCGGCCGGTGGCGAACAGGACCTCGTCGGCCTCCAGTTCGCTGCCGTCGTCGAGGGTGAGCGTGACGGGCCCCTGCGGTTGCGGACGCCGTAGCGCGGTCACCTGCCGGCCGATCCGCACGTCCACCCCCGCCTCGGTGAGCCCGCGTTCCAGCAGCTCGCCCGCGACGGGTTCCATCCGGGGCAGCAGGGCGCGGCGGGCGAGCAGGGTGACCTGGGAGCCGAGGCCCTGCCAGAGGGTCGCCATCTCGACACCGACCCCGCCACCGCCGACGATCGCGAGGCGGGCGGGCACGTGGCTGGAGTCGGTGCCGTGGCGGTTCGTCCAGGGCCGGGCCTCCTGGATGCCCGGCAGATCCGGCAGGGACGGCACGCTGCCGGTGGCGACGGCCACGGCATGCCGCGCGGTCAGGGTCCGGCGCGCGCCGTCGTCGCTGGTGACGGTGACCCGGCGGGGGCCGTCGATCCTGCCCTGCCCGCGGAACAGGTCGGCGCCCATGGACTTGACCGCTTCGGCCTGCCCGCTGTCGTCCCAGTCGGTGACGTAGTGGTTGCGGCGGCCGAAGACCCGTTCGCTGTCGATCCGGCCGGTCACGGCCTGCCGGGCGCCGTCCACCCGGTGGACGTCGGCCAGGGCGATCACCGGCCGCAGCAGTGCCTTGCTGGGGACACACGCCCAGTAGGAACACTCGCCGCCGACGAGTTCACGCTCCACCACGGCCACGGAGAGCCCGCCCGCGCGTGCGCGGTCGGTGACGTTCTGGCCCACCGGGCCCGCACCCAGCACGATCACGTCATACGTGGCGGTACCGGCTTCCTTGTCTCCGCCTGCTTCGCTCATTTCTCCCTCGCATCCTGGTCGGGGCTGCCCGGCACGGCGGAAGACCGGCGGGAAACGCCTCCGTGCGCATCCCGGGTCATGTAACCGCGCGGTGTCCGCCGACCACGGGACCCCGGCCTCATGGCTCACGAAGAGCGCCCGGAAGAGGCACGTTCGGCCGCACGCAGGCGCCGTGCCGAGGCCGCACACCTCGTAGACGGCGGCTCACGGCCGGGGTGCCTCCGCGCCGGACGGTCACGCGAGCGAGGCCGGACACAGCAGACCGGCCCCTCTCCGTACGGGACGGAGAGGGGCCGGGTGTATGTCCGGTGTCCGGTGAGGCTGCGTCAGCCCTGGCGGGCCTTGAAGCGCGGGTTCTTCTTGTTCACGACGAAGACCACGCCCCGGCGGCGCACCACCTGGGCTCCGGGCTTGGACTTCAGGGAGCGCAGGGACTTGCGTACCTTCATGACTGTCTTCTCCTCTCGCAGGCCGTCCGGCCGGTCGTCAGCGCTGGGCCGGGGCCGTGCGGCCGTAGCGGCGTTCGAAGCGCTCCACCCGGCCGGCGGTGTCCACGACACGCGAGGTGCCGGTGTAGAACGGGTGGCTCGCCGACGAGATCTCCACGTCGACCACCGGATAGGTGTGGCCGTCCTCCCACTCGACGGTCCGGGTCGAGTGTGCCGTCGAGCGGGTCAGGAACGAGACGTTCGCGGCGCGGTCGCGGAAGACCACCGACCGCAGTTCGGGGTGGATGCCAGGCCTCATGGGAGTTCCCTTTCTCGTGGCCGTTCGTGTGTGTCCCGTGGCCTCGGGGCCGACCGGGACTCGGGTCAGCGCTCCTCGCGGAAGAGGACGTGCTGGTTGGCCACCGGGTCGTACTTGCGGAGCACCAGCCGGTCGGGGTGGTGCTGACGGTTCTTGCGCGTCACATAGGTGACGCCGGTACCGGCCGTCGACTTCAGCTTGACGACCGGGCGCGCGCTGCTGCGTGCCATGAGGTCCTCCCTTCACCCACATCCGCGATCCTGACTCGCGCATGTCAGCTACGTGCTCTGTAACAGCGACCCCCGCCCTTGCATTCCCGGCCGATCCGGCGAATTCGACGAGCGTCCCGCCGCGGCGGCGAGGGTGGTGCCGCACGGCGTATGGGCGTCGCCGACCGGGGCATCCGGTTGTGCGGGAGGTCGAGATGAACACGAGCGCGATGGCCCAGGGCGGCCGGACACGGGCCCGGCGCGCGGCACGGAGCCCGGTGATGCGAGGCGCCGCCCGGGCGGGACTGACCGCCAGCGGAGTGATCTACCTGCTGGTCGGTCTTCTGGCGCTGCGGATCGCCTTCGGTGACCACCGGCAGCAGGCCGACCGCAGCGGTGCCGTCGACCGGATCGCGCACGAGCCGTTCGGCGCCGTACTCCTGTGGGCCCTCGGTACGGGATTCGCCGGCATGGCGCTGTGGCGGCTGTCCGAGTCGGTGTTCGGTTCGGTCGGGCCGGACGGCCGCAAGGTGACGAAGCGGCTGTCCGCCCTGGCCCGGTGCGTGTTCTACGGGTGCGTCGCCTACTCCGTGCTGTCGTTCGCCGCGGGCTACGGCGACCAGGGCCGCTCCAGCGACCAGCAGTCCCGGGATGTCACGGCCAGGCTGCTGGGGATGCCCGCCGGACAGTGGATCGTCGGCGCCGCCGGGATCGGGATCGTGGTGGCGGGCGTGTGGGCCGGGGTCCAGGCCGTTCGGCGCGACTTCCACACCGAGCTGAGGCTGGGCGAGATGTCCCCGGGCGCCCGGCGGCTGGTGGACCTCACCGGCGTCGGGGGTGGCGCGGCGCGGGGACTGGTCCTCGCCGCGGCGGGGGGCTTCGCGGTGCGTGCGGCGCTCGACTACCGGCCCGACCGCGCCAAGGGACTCGACGACACGCTGCGCTCCTTCGCCGGCACGCCGTTCGGGCCATGGCTGCTGGCGCTGGTCGCGGCCGGGCTCGCCCTGTTCGGGCTGTTCTCCTTCGCGCTGGCCCGCTGGGGCAGGGTCTGACCGTGCCGCCCGGACCCGCGCCGATCGTCACGGAGGATGACCAAGGCTTACCCTCGGTGACTGGTGCTGGAGAGGAGCGGCGATGGAGCAGCACGAAGAGCCGGGCGACGGTCCGGGGCGCACGACGTGCATCGCGGTGGTGGTTTTGGTGGCCGCGTCCGGTGCGGTGGAGGCCATCTCGTTCACCGCGCTCGGCCATGTCTTCGCCGGTGTCATGACCAGCAATCTCGCCCTGCTGGGGATGGCGCTCGGCCGCGGCCGCGGTACGGGAGTCGCCTCCGCCGTGCTGGCCCTGGCGGGGTTCGGCGCGGGCGCCGGGCTGGTCGCCTGGGTGACCCACGGCCGGACGGAGGTCGCCACGCACTGGCCCCCGCGGGTGATGTTCTGTCTGATCGGCGAGGCCGTGCTGCTGGCGGTGGGAGCGGGGTTCTGGGCGGCCTCGGGCGGCGCACCCGGAGCGGGGGCGCGGGCCGCCCTGCAGTGCGGCGCCGCGATGGCCATGGGCGGGCAGGCCGCGGCGATGGTGGCCGCGGGACGGGCCGCCGCCCCCACCACCTATCTGACCGGGACGCTCGCCACCTACATCGTGCGCGGCGTCGGACGGACCCGCCCCGACGGATGGGTGCCCGCCCGGCTCGGAGCGCTCATCGTCGGCGCGGCGGCCACGATGGCGTTGCGCCGGGTGGCGCCCGCGTGGGCCGGGGCGCTGCCCTTCGTGCTCGTCGCCGCCGCCACGCTCACCGCGGCCCGGGCCGTGTTCCTGCACCGGCCGGCGGCGGGTGGCCGGCAGGCGTAGGGCCGTGACGGGGCTTCACAGTGCCGTGGGCCGCGTCCCCGGGGTCTCCAGCGCCACCACGGCCTCAGACGTGTAGACCATGAAGGTCAGCGTCTCCTGGAAGTACAGCCGGACGCTGTTCTCGTCGTGCGACAGATAGCCGATCGACAGGTCCTGGCCGAGGCGCAGTTCGAAGTCGCCGCCCCGCGTGGACAGCAGGAAGGCTCCGTCGATGGCGGGCGCCCACACGATGTCGCCGTCCAGAAGCCGGGCCATGTGGTCGATTACCGGATAACCGTAGTCGGAGGTCTCGCTGACGGCGGTGTACGCCGCCGCACTCAGCACCAGGGTGTAGGCGCCGCCCACACCCGCGAGCCGCAGCGCGCTCACGGCCTGGCTGACGGCGTTGGGGTACTCGGGCACCCCCTCGGGCAGGACCAGGCGCGGGTTCGAGGAGCTGTCGCGCAGTCCGGCGATGCCCGCGGCCGCGTAGCCCTCGAACACCGCCCGGTCCTCCGCGTACGCGATCCGGCGGGCGGCGTCCTTGACCGGTTGCCAGTCGGCGTCCTTGGCTCCGCGTGCGACATCGTCGACCTGCCGCCGGTCCACGGTGAACGGGACTCTCAGCTCGACGAGCGGCTGGAAGAGGCGGGTGTGGGCGATGACGCCGTCGGCGGGGCCGTCGACCGCCTGGAGGTGTCCGGTGCCCACACCGGCCAGCTCGGAACCGCCCGGCTCGGGTACATCGACGATCCGGCGGGCCGCCACATGGCGTCTGAATGTGCGGCCGGCTTCCTCCTCCAGATCGGCCCACGCCTCGGCGGAGACGGGCGCCAGTTCGCGGTGAAGGTTGTTCATCGGCCCAACCGCCCTTCAGGAATGAGGTTCTTGACCGCGCTTCAGGTCGCCGATCCCGAGGGAACCGTCCGGGACCCGCGCCGGTACCAAGGGCGCGGTGTCGCTCTCGCCGTCACCGTCGTCCATGGGCGTGCCGGCCTCGTACGCGGACGGCGGGGTCGCGTACGACGGCGAGCCGGACTCCGCCAGGGGCGTGCCCGACTGGCGTGACGCGCTCGCGCCGGGCGGATCGGGCAGGTCGTCCAGGAAGTCACTGGTGGGGACGTGGAACAGCGATCCGGTGACGGCGGTGGAGAAGTCCAGGATCCGGTCGTGGGCCGCCGACGGCACGCCCAGGAACATCCGCTCCAGCATCCGCTCCGTCACCGTCGGGGTGCGGGCGTACCCGATGAAGTACGTGCCGAACTCGCCCTTCCCGACGGTGCCGAAAGGCATGTTGTCGCGGAGGATCTCGTGCTTCGTGCCGTCGGCATCGACCAGCGTGTTCAGCGCGACATGCGAGTCGGCCGGTTTGACCTCGTCGTCCAGTTCGATGTCGGACAGTTTCCGACGGCCGATGACCAGCTCCTGCGCCTCGACCGGAAGGGCGTTCCAGGCGTCCAGATCGTGGAGGTACTTCTGGACGATGACATAACTCCCGCCCGCGAACGCGGGATCCTCGTCCCCGACCAGCACGGCCGCCCGCGCCGCCGGGCCCGTGGGGTTCTCGGTGCCGTCGACGAAGCCCAGCAGATCACGCACGTCGAAGTACTTGAACCCATGCACCTCGTCGCGCACCGTGACGACGTCCCGCAGCCGTTCCATGATCTCGGCGGCCAGCGCGAAGCACAGGTCGAGCCGCGCGGCACGGATGTGGAACAGCAGGTCGCCGGGCGTCGACACGGCACGGTGGACGGGCCCGGACAGTTCCCGGAACGGATGCAGTTCCGCCGGCCGCGGGCCGGCGAACAGCCGGTCCCATGCCGCGGAGCCGATGCCCAGGACGCAGCTCAGCCTTCCGTCCGGCTCGGCCCGGAAACCGACGGCCCGCTGTATTCCGGTGAGGTCGGCCAGCACATCCCGCACCACCGGCTCGCCCCCTGGGTCGATCGTCGTCACCAGGAAGATCGCCGCAGTGGTCAGCGGCGACAGCACCGGCTGGGGAACGGGATCCCGGGGGCGTCCGGCCATGGGCCACACCTCTTCCCAGCGGCCGCGAGCGGAGCCTTGGGGCGCGGCCGTAGATCGGCGCCGGGCCCGGGTGACCGCACACCACGGCCGGGTGCGGTGGCCGCCCGGCCGCTCGGCGCGCGGGACCTGACGGAGAACGTTCTTTCACTCTAGGGCGGCCACCGCGCCCTCTGCCACCGCGGCGGCCCCCGCGCGGTCAGCGGGGTCGGGTGGCCCGGGTGCACCGCGGCCGTACAACTCCTGGCCGGGATCCCCCGGGTTGACCGTGCCGGTCACTCACGGCCGCCGGAAGGCCGGGGGCGGGGAAAGTGCTCCAGGGCGGCGGCCAGCCCGGTGGCGTCGGTGCCGATCTTGCGGTAGGCGGAGGAGAGCAGCTGCCGCACGCCTTGCTCGGTGAGCTGGAGCTCCTTGGCGACCACTCCCGTCGAGTGGCTGCGGGCCGTCATTTCGGCGGCTCTGCGTTCCTGGGCGGTGAGCGTGTCCGTCTGTGCGTAGCGCAGGGGCAGCGGCCGCAGCCCGGCCTTGGCGAGTTCCCTCCTGGCCCGGGCCGCCAGACCCTCGGCACCGCAGTGGACGGCGCCTTCCAGGCCCCGGTAGAGCCGGTCGGCGGCCTCATGGGGCTGCCCGTTCTCGAACAGTGCGGCGCCCTGGCCGATCAGCGCACGGGCCAGCTCGTACGCCGCCGGTGAGCGCTCCAGGTGGGTCACGGCCTCCGCGTAGGGTTCCAGTGCGGCCGCTCCGACGGCGACCTCGGCCCGGGTGCGCAGTGCCTGGCCCACGGCGGACGGCGCGCCGAACTCCCGGGCCCGTGCGACGGCCTCCTCCGCGAGGCGGGCGGCCTGCTCGGGAGCGGTGGGGGCGAGCGCTGCGGCCAGGTCCAGCCGCCAGGGGCACCACGCGGGATTGCGCCACGCCCGTGACTCCAGCCACTCCCCCACGTCGAGCAGCAGGTCCGCCGCCTCGCCGTGCCGTCCCTCGGCCAGAAGCAGTTCGGCGTACATTGTACGGGGGTCGGGGTAGATGACGGCGTTCGGGACCACCTTGCCGTAGCCGTGCGCATCGGCGAGCCGACGTGCCTCGGGGGTCCGCCCGCGCGCCAGCAGGATCTGGATGAGGATGCCGACCGCGAACCACTGCGCGGGCACGCCCTCGTCGACCCGGTCGGCGATGCGCAGCCCCTCCCGGACCAGCTCCTCCGCCTCGGCGAGCGAGCCCCGGTGGTGACGGATGTAACCGAAGAGCGTCTGACCGAGGGCGAGGTGCGAGCCGCGCCAGCCCTTCGCCTCGCACTCGGCGATGCCCTGGGTGAACAGCTCTTCGGCGCGTCGCGGCTGGTCGCAGTACATGAACGTCAGAGCGACCGAGACCGGCACCTCGAAGCCCCGGTTCTCATCGGTCCAGCTCAGCCCGCCGCGCAGCGCCTCCGCGGCATACCTGAGCACGGTGTCCCTCGGTTCGCCGCGCAACAGGGCGTCCCAGGCCCGTAGGCCCAGGATGGAGCGCTCCTCCGGCCCGCGGCCGGTCAACCGCCCGGCCAGCTTGGCCAGTCTGCGGGAACGGGCCGCGGAGTCGGGCTCGTCGGTGCGGCACTGGCTCCACTGGAAGTGGTCGGCCAGCATGCGCAGCCGGATCCGCGGATGGGAGGTCAGTCGCGCCTCCTGCTCGGCCACGGACGCGGCCTCCGCCACCCGGTCGGTGTGGGCCAGCGCCTGGGTCAGCCGGTAGACGATGGAGGCGCGCAGCTCGTCGGTGATCACCGGCTCCGCGAGTGCCGCGCGTAGATGGCCGACCGTGGAGGTGGGTTCGATCAGAAAGGTGGAGCAGGCGAGTTCGTAGAGCAGGGCGGCACGCTCCTCCTGGGCGGGCGGCTCCCGCAGGGCCCGGGTCAGGACGCGCTGGGCGGCCTCCGGAGCGCCCGCCCGCAGAAACTCACGGGCCGCCTCCCGAAGGCACACGACCGCCTCGGAGTTGCCCTCGCACGGCACCTCCAGCAGATGCCGGGCCGCGGCGGCGGCTCCGAGGCCCGCGGCGCGGATCGCCTCGGCGGCCGCATTGTGCAGTCCGACCCGGAGGCCCGGGGGAATGGCCCGGTAGACGGCCGTGGCGATCAAGGGATGGGCGAACTCGAGGACGCCGCCCGGTCCCTGACCGTCGGCCAGGATCCGGGCGGCGCGCAGCTTCTCGGTCGCCTCGTCGGCCTGCTCGCTGCCGACCACGGCGATGGTGGCGGCGAGTTCCCGCGGGACGGCCGTCCCCAGTACGGCGGCGGCCCAGGCGAAGCGCACGGTGGGGGTGCCGAGGCGTTGGAGACGTTCGACCAGTCCGGGTCCCTTGACCGCCGAGGCGAGTTCCCGGAGTACGGGCACGTCCCGCCGGGTGCCTCTGACCCGCCGCTCACCGAGCCGGACGGCCAGCTCCACCGTCTCGAACGGGCTTCCGCCGGTGATGGCCCAGCACTCGCCGCAGAACCCGTCCTCGGCCTGCTCCCCCAGTTCGTCCCGGAGGACACGGGCCACACCGCCGGCGGTCAGCGGCGCCAGGGAGTAGGGGCGGTTGCCGTGCCGTTCCGCGAGAGAGCGGAAGACGGCCGCTCCGGGCGGCAGTTCGTCGGGCCGGTAGGCGACGACGATCAGCAGGGGCAGGTCCTCCGCCCGTGGTGCGAAGGAGGCGAGCCAGCTCAGAGACTCCTCGTCGGCCCAGTGCATGTCGTCCAGGAGGAGGACGAGGGGCGCCCTGCGCACCGCCAGACGGGTCAGGACCCAGTCGAGACCGTCGCGCACCGCGGTCGGATCCGGCACATGCGCGGCGTCCTGCGCCTCGATGCCGAGGGCCGCGGCGACGATGTCGTACCAACTCCCCAGCAGTTCACGGCGTTCCGCCTCCTCCATGGCCGCCAGGGCGGGTTGCAGCAGGCGGCGGACCAGGCGGAAGGCCACGCCCTGCTCGTTCTCGCCGCCGTGGCCCGAGAGGACCGTGCATCCCCGTGCCACGGCGCGCACGCGCGCCTCCGTGAGAAGGGTCGTCTTGCCCAGTCCGGCCGAACCCGTGAAGGCGAGCAGCCCGCCCCGCCGCCCCCGTGACACACCGTCGGCGGCCTCACGGAGGTCCGAGAACGCGGAATCGAGGCCATGGAGCTCCCGATGACGCTCGAACAGGGGCCGGCGCTCGATGACCGGATAGGAGGTTGCGTCCACCATGTGCTCTGCCGCTTCCTGCCGTCGGCTTCGGACGACGGAGACGAGCGTACGCCCAGGTGGACGTCGAGTAGAGGTTTTGGAGATTCCTCGCCTACGGAAAGAGTGAATCACCCATTTCGGTGTTTTGACCTTCCGCGCCTCGGGTAGCGGACGTTGATCGAGTTTCTTGCGGGACGGATGCCGATGTGTGCCCCGGATGGTGCGCGGAAGCCGAAAATCCTATTCCAGGGAGCCGACGGGTACGGCGGCCGTGTCGGCATAGCGCGGTACGCCGCGGGACCAGTAGTAACAGCCGCGAATCCAGCCGGCCATGCCGTTCACATAGCCGATGCCCAGGGCGCTCAACTCCGGCTCGGTCTCCTTGAAGAGCCGCTCGAACTCGCCGATGGTGTCGTTGATGCGCCGCACCGCCAGCATCACCCCTTCCTCCAGTGAGCAGCGGTGCTCCCGGCGGTAGGCCAGGGCCAGGTTGATCACTCCGCCCAGCCGCTGTTCCTTCACCGCGGAGAACAGGTCGGGAATCCACACGGCCGCATCGGCCGACAGCCTGCGCAGGCGCCGTACGGCCGGGTGACCGAGTTCCTCCGGCGTCAACTCGCCGGGCAGCGCGGCCTCGCACAGCGGATAGAAGGGCTCCACGCCCGCGATGAGTGAGCGTATCGAGGTGCACAGCCCGATTCCCGGACCCTCGGGGTCCTCCTGGGCCACCGCCTCGTACAACAGGCCGTGCACATACTCACGGCCCGCCCATGCCCAGCGTTCGGCCTGGTCGGGGGTGCAGCGCTCCAGGACCTGGCGCCGGAGATCGGCCAGGGCCGCCCCGAGCGGGGTGCTCGGCGACCGGCCGTCGCGCAGGATGCCGACGCTCTCGCAGAGCATCGGCATCAGCCGGCTCGGCCGCCGTCGCCCGATCTCCTCCGCCCGGTCGTCGAAGACGAACTGATAGGCGATCTGATTGGCCGTGATCTGGAGGATGTCCGGGTCCATCGTGGGCCCGTTGTAGGACGCCAGTTGGGCGGGGCGGGTGTGGGCGATCATCGCCGCCACCGAAGGGTCGTCGGTCAGCCCACAGTCGCGTAACCAGTCGTCCACGCCCGCCGCGACCTGCTCCTCGTACGGATTGCCGAGAAAGGGAAAGGGCATGTGGAGCCGGGTCTCGATCAGGTCCTTCAGGCTCGCGGCCGGTATCCGGCCGTGCGACGCGGCCGGGTCGCCCTCATGCGCCGTGGTCACCGTTCTCACCTTCTTTCCGGTGCTTTCCGGTTCTTTGGAGAAGTCCCGTGAGCGGTGCGTCACCGCCGTCCGGGTTGCGGGGGAGCCTCGTTCCGGTCCCGAGAGAGCGGTGCGCGGGAGGGGGCCGGTCCGCTCAGGGTGCGGGAGCCGACTGCGCGGGGCCCAGGTCCCGGGCGGTGGTGCCGTGCGCCGGCGGTTCGGTGGCCGGTGCGTGGGGGCGCGGTTCGCAGATCATCCTGAGCGCCCTGGGCCCGAGGGTGGCCGCGGGGCGCGGTTGTTCGGCGTGTCCGCGCAGCGGCCGCAGGCGCCAGCGGCCGGCGATCGCCGCGACGGCCAGCGTGGCCTCCGCCAGGGCGAACGTGTCACCGATGCACTTGCGGCTGCCCGCCGCGAAGGGGAGCATCGCGCCGTGCCGGGCTGCCGCGCCGGGCCCCGGCAGCCAGCGGTCCGGGAGAAACCGGTCCGGTTCCGGGAAGGACGCGGGATCGTGGTGCAGTAGGTAGGGGCTGTACAGGACGGTGGTCCCCTTGGGGAGCCGCACTCCGCCGAGCTCCGTGTCCCGGGTGGTGATCCTGGTGAACAGCCAGCCGGGCGGACACGTCCGCAGGGTCTCCGCGACGACACAGCGGGTGTGGACCAGGTGCGGCAGGTCCTCGCCCCCGGGCCGGCGGCCTCCCGGGAGCACCGCGTCGATCTCGGAGTGCAGTCGCCGCTCGGCCTCCGGATGGCCGGGGAGCAGACCGAAGAGGGAACCCAGGCACATCGCCGTGCTCTCGACTCCGGTGAGCAGCAGGGTGATCAGCTGGTCGTGTATCTCCTGCGCGGTGACCGGGGACGCCGGCCCGTGGTCCTCCTCGGCCGACAGCAGGGCGCCCAGCAGGTCGTCGCGAGGGCTGCTCCGCCGACGCTGCTCGACGACGGAGTCGGTGATGGCGTGCAGGCGGTCGAACGCCCGCCGATAGCGCAGGTTCGCGGGTGTCGGTACCCGGAACAGAGGGGCGACGGGCACGACGGTACGGATGAACAGGCCCCGGACCAGGGCGGCAAGACAGTCCCGCACCTCGGCGACGGTCGCCGCGTCGAGCGAGTCGGAGAAGAGGACCCGGCTGGTCACCCGGGTGGTCAGTGCCAGCATCGCCGCGCTGACATCGACCGTCTCCCCCGGTCGCCACGTACGGCAGACCGCCTCCGCCTCCTCCGCCATGATCTGCGTGTAGCCCGTGATGCGGGAGGGGTGGAAGGCGGGCTGAAGGAGCCTGCGCTGCCTTCGGTGCTCCTCATGGGCCGAGGTGACGAGACTGTTGCCCATCAGCGGCCGGAGCCTGTCGTACTGCGGGCCTCCCTTGTCGAAGGTGCGGGCGTCCATGAGCACGCGGTGGACCAGCTCCGGGTGGCACGCCAGCCAGGCGCGCTGGGGGCCGAGGCGTATCTCGACCACATCCCCGTACGCGGGCAGGGAATTCAGAAAGGCCAGGGGCCGGCGGAACAGGGAGATGCCGTGCCCCACGAAAGGGAATATGCCTGGCGCAGTTCCACTCTTCCAGACTCGCTCTTGGGTGGGTATGGAAGCGCTCATGGAATACCACCTGCCTCAGTCGGTACATGGAGGAAGTCGGTGAAGCGTTCCAACGACGGGACACTTGAATCGTTTCCCGACCAGTGCAACCCGTACGGGCGCCCGAATTCCTCCGCCCAAGGGGGCGCACGGGAGCACAACGAAGCATGCGCCACAGGTGAGTTACGGCATTCTGCTCACAGATCACGCCCCGGCCGGCGAGGACACCGGCCGGGGCGTGCCGTGGGTCGTCAAGCCGCCAGGGCGTGGCCGGGGTGCAGGACCACCTTGGTGTAGCCCTCGACCCGCTTGTCGAACTTCTCGTACGCCTGCGGCGCCTGGTCGAGCGGCAGTTCATGGGAGACCACGAAGCTGGGCTTGGCCCGACCGGCGATGATCATGTCGCGCAGCTGACGGTTGTACTGCTTGACGTTGCACTGACCGGTGCCCATCTGCTGGCCCTTCTCGAACATCTTGCCGATGGAGACGAGCAGTTGGCCGTGCCTGGCGTGGTCGTCCGGTCCGCCCGGGTCGGAGGGCACATACAGGCCCGGCACACCGAGCAGGCCGGTCGGCCGTACGGTCTCGACGAGCGCGTTGAGGACGATGGCGGGTTCCTCGTGGCTCGCGTCATGCGCCTGAGCCTGGTAGCCGACGGCGTCCACACCCTTGTCGGTGCCCTCGCCGTTCGTCTGCGCCTTGATCTGCTCGGCCGGGTCGCCCTGGGTGAAGTCGATGGGTATGGCCCCGATCTCCTCCGCCTTGGCGAGCCTCTCGGGCACCCGGTCGACGCAGAACACCTTCGCCGCACCGCGCAGCAGAGCGGAGTAGGCCGCCATCAGTCCCACCGGGCCGGCACCGTAGACGGCCACGCTGTCTCCCGTGGACACCTGGGCGAGTTCACAGCCGTGGTAACCGGTCGGGAAGATGTCGGCGAGCAGGACGAAATCGTTCTCGAACTCGCGCCCCGGCGGCAGCTTCAGGCAGTTGAAGTCCGCGAACGGCACCCGCAACCGCTCCGCCTGACCGCCCTTGTAGGGACCCATCGCGACATACCCATAGGCTCCGCCGGCGAAGCCGGGATTCACCGTCAGACAGAAACCGGTCTTGCCGGCCAGGCAGTTCTTGCAGAATCCACAGGCGACGTTGAAGGGCATCACGACACGGTCACCCTGGGACAGGGAGACCACACCACTGCCGAACTCCTCGATGATGCCGAGGTTCTCGTGGCCGAAGACGATGCCCGACTCCGCCGCCGTACGCCCCTCGTACATATGCAGGTCCGAGCCGCAGATCGCGGTCGACGTGACGCGCACGATCACATCGTTCGGATGCTCGATCTGCGGATCGTCGACCTCGCGCACCGTCACATTGAAAGGCTTCTCGTAGACGACGGCTTTCACCTGGGTCACCTCCGCGTCGCACGCTGGCATGACGGCGGCGACGGTCGGGGCGCTACGGGGGCACACAGAAAGGCGCGGGCCAGCGGTCTGTGCCGTGGCCCCAGGGCGCTCTCGTTCTCACCGCCGGGCCAGGGCGTGTTTCAGAAGTCCCGCCTGTCTCGCGACGCCTGGCACGCCCTAGTTCCAGGTAACGCCCACGCGGCACGGGCCGCAACCCACACCGGGTGCGCCCGCGATCCGTTCCACGAACTCCGCACGGTCCGAGGGCTCGGCAGGCCTCGTCGATGTTCGGCTCCGGGCCTGTTCACGACCGCTGTGGTGCCGGCTCCTGGGCGCCGGGGCCCGAGCCGTTCCGTCGTACCGGCGCCGTGTCCCAGGCTCCGCCGGCGGCCAGGGCACTCGCCAGGCCCACGCTGCCCGCCCCGATGAGCGCCACGCCGACCACCTCGGGCAGCACCCGGACGCCGAGGGCGATGCGCTCCTCGAACAGCACCCACCCCAGAGCCACGCTGGTCAGCGCGTCCCCCAGGGTGAGAGCCGGCTGCGAGGCCGACAGCGAGCCGGCCCGGAACGCGCTCTGCAGCAGCAGGAAGCCGACCGTTCCGGCGGCGATCCCGGCGTAGAGCGGCCAGTGCGTCACCACGACATCGACACCGTGCCCGAGTTGCCCGACGACCTCCTTCATGAGCGCGGCGGTGGCGGCGAAGGACACGGCCGACGCCAGGCCGAGCAGCACCGCTCGCGGCGATCCCGTCACCGGAAGGGCCGCCACGATGAGCACCACCACGGCGCACAGCACCGCCGTTCCCGTCACCGGCCAGCGGCCCGCCACGGCCGTGGTCCGCCCGGCGGAGGGCGCCGCCGCCCCCAGGAAGAGCGCGAGCCCGGCGGCGAGCGCCGCGAACGCCAGCCAGGTACGGCGGTCGGGGCGCCGATGGAAGACCACGCTTCCCACCATCAGGGTGAACAGCAGTTCGCTGGCCAGCAGGGGCTGAACGACGGAGAGACTGCCGACGGCCAACGCGGAGGCCTGCAGCACGGTGGACAGCGCGAGCAGACCGGTGCCCGCCAGCCAGTGCGGCCGGCGCAGCACCTGGGCGAGCCAGCGGGCAGCCTGCCGGATTCCCCGGCCGCCTTCGGCCTGGTCCGTCGCCGCCCGGCGCTGCAGCACGGACGCCGAGGCGTTGGAGAGCGCGGTGAACAGCGCGAGGACGACGGTGAGGACGCTCACCCGGCACTCACCCGAACCTGGCCGCGAGCCGCCGGTACAGGCCCGGCGCCGCGCCGCGCACCCGTGCGGGCAGACGCAGCCAGCCGGGGACGTAGATCTCGTCCCGGCCGCGGGCCGCGGCACGCCAGACCGCGTCCGCGACGCGCTCGGCCGGCACCGGCCTCGGCCTGCTGCGCCGATAGGGCACGCCCCGGCGGTCGAAGAACGGGGTGTCCACCACCCCCGGGATCACCAGACTGATGCCCACGCCGGTGCCCCACACCTCGTAGCGCAGGGCGTCGGCGAACGTGGCGAGTGCTCCCTTGGCGGCGGAGTAGACGGCCTCGCCCCGGACGCCGACGGTGCCCGCGAAGGAACCGATGATCACGATCCGTCCGGAACCGGCGTCGACCATGTGCGGCAGCAGATGCCGCACCAGGCGCATCGTGGCGAGCGCGTCGACCTCGATCACCTCGGCGATGGCGGACGGGGGCATGGTGGTGAAATCACCCGCCCAGCCGATGCCCGCACCGGCCACCAGCAGGTCCACCCGGCCGACGCGGCGGAGGGCGAACTCGGCCAGCCGCCGGTCGGCGCCCGGGCGGCTGAGGTCCGCGGGGAAGACGGCGGCCGACGCCTGGGCGGCGACGCCCGTGAGCCGTGGCACGTCACGGCCGTTCAGGACCAGGCTCCAGCCCCCTTCGGCGACCAGCCTGCCGACCACGGCGGCGCCGATCCCGGAGGACGCGCCGGTCACGAGCGCCGTGCCCCGGGTGACCGCCCGGCCTGCGGACCCCCGACGGCCCGGGCGGGCGCTCGGGCCCGACGTGGCCACGGGCAGGCCGGGGACGGATCGTGCGCGGGAGGGAGCATGGGACATGGCGGCTGACCTCGGCTGCGACGGCGAAACCGGACGGGCGGGCGGGACGGCTACTGCTCCCGGGTTCCGGCCGGAGCGGGACGGGTACCCGCCCGCCTCACCCCGAAGCTCGGAACGCATGGATGTGTGGGGAAGACCGTGGAAAGGGACAATCGGTACCGATGGCTGTATTTTTCCCTGCTCGGCGACGGCAGGCGACGCGAGCGGTCGCCGCGGCTCCCCCGGTTGCCGGTGAGCGGCGCGGTCCATGAGCGCGCCGAGACGGCTGCTGATCGTCAGCGCGAGCATGGGGTCCGGGCACGACACAGTGGCCGGGGAACTGGCACGCCGCGCCGTACAGCACGGCCATCAGGCCCAGGTCGTGGACGTTCTGGGTTTGCTGCCGTACGGCCTGGGCCCCGGGCTGCGGGGCTTCTACCGGTCGTCCGTACGGCACTACCCCTGGGCCTACGCCGCCCTGTACCGCACTTTTCTACGGCGCGGGAGGGGCCGCCGCCCGAGTGGTGTGCCGTTGGCCCGGCTGGCCGGGCAGCGTCTGCGGGAGCTGGCGGACCGCACCGGCGCGGACGCGGTGGTACCCGTCTTCCATCTCGCCGCACAACTCACCGGCCACCTCAGGGCCAAGGGACTGCTCGCGATCCCCAGCGCCGTTCTGGTGATCGACTTCGCCGTTCACCGGCAATGGCTCCATCCGGGGAACGACACGTACTTCTGCCTCACGGACGAGGCCGCGCGGGAGGTGCGCCAGGACCTCTCGGTACCCGCCGAGGCACCGGGCGCGGTCGTCGCCCCCGAGTTCCTCGCGGCGGCTCCTGGCGCGGCCGAGTGGTCCGCGCGGTTCGCCCGGCACGCCCCGGGTCGCCCGCCCGTCCTGCTCTCCGCGGGCGCGTGGGGCGTCGGTTCGCAGCTGGCCTCGACCTCCGCACTGCTGGCCGGACACGGCTTTCAGCCCGTGGTGCTGTGCGGCCGGAACGAAAGGCTCCGTGACGCGCTGGCCGGGGTGCCGGGCACCGTCGCGCTGAGCTGGGTGTCCGACATGCCGGGTCTGTTGCGTGCCGCGGGCGCCCTGGTGGACAACGCCGCCGGTCAGACGGCCGTCCAGGCGCTCGCCGCGGGACTGCCGGTGGTGGGCTATCGCCCGTTGCCGGGCCACGGCGCGGACGGCGTACGAAGGATGGCCGAACTCGGCCTCTCGGAGTTCGCCGCGGACGCTCCCGGACTGCTCGGCTCGCTGGGGCGACTCACCACAGCCGGCCCGGACCGGGACCGCAGGATCGCCCGGGGGCGCACGCTCTTCCGCGATGACGTGCTCACCCGGGTGCTCGCACTCTGCCGTGCAGGCGCCGGTTGAGCGTTCACGGAACGGCCGCCGCTTGAGCCTCTGCGGTCCGACCGCCGTTCGAGGGCGCCGGCGCCGTACCGGACCCTGCCCAGGGGCATGCGGTGGGGTACGGCGCGCCGCGCTCAGGTGAACGGTGCGCTCATGGCGATGGCGGGTCACATGCCGTGTGCGAGGTGGGGAACGGCTCGACCGGAGCCCCGGCCGGGGCCGCGCTCCCTGCCCTCAGCTCACCGGCGCGTGCGGTTGGCGATGCCGATCGTCAGGCCCATCGCGGCCAGACCCAGCAGGATCGTCACCGCGCCGACCACGCAGTTGCTCCAGAGGACGCCGGCCCGTGCGCCGTGGGCAGCGGTCACCACCCAGGGCGAGATCACCAGCCAGATACCGAGCGGAACGGCCAGCCACGCCATGCGGAGCATCCGTTCCGGAATCATGGCCAGACCGACTCCGATGAGGCCGATGGTGAGGCCGACAATCAGGTTGTTCACAGTGAGGTTGGGCTCAGCCCCCGAAAAGTGCATGACCCAGGGCGATATGGCGGCGTAGATGCCCGCCAGCATGATCAGGCCCTCGATGATGACCGCTTTGCCGGAGGCCGCACGCTCGAACCGTTCCCGCATCTCTGCTATCTCGGGGTGCGTGCCCATCTCACTGGAGTGATGCGGATACGACATCGCTGTCGTCCCCTCTCCACGAGTGCTGTAATGCCTCTGCCCTGTACAAGATTCCCCCATTCGGGGGGTTTACGCGACTTTCGCACTCTTTGCCGAGATGAGAGCCATGTGTCCGTGCGGGGGCTGTCGGCGGCCCAGGGCCTGTCGTCGAACTCGCGTCGTCGCCCGGAGGGCGGCTCTGCGGCGTCAGATGCGTGCTCTGGGGGCACCGCCCCTGCTCGAAGAGCTTGGGGGAGTGCCCGGCGGAAGCCCTCGTACTGGACGTACGTGGGGTTTCGCCCGGCGCGGCGGTGGGGGCACCGCCCGCGCGAGCGAAGCCGAGCGTGGGGGGAGGGTGCATGGCGTCGCGCGCCCGGCGGGAATCGCCAGACGCCCTAGGGTGTAACGCGCCGGTCGACGGCCACACAGACCGGAACCCCGGCCCGATTCCGGCGGGCCGGGGTTCTCGTTCTGCGGTACGAGGCGAGTGGATGTCACTTACCGGGGGCGGGGCTGCTGGTGGTGGTGCTGCTGTCGTTGCTGTTGTTGTTTTTGTAGCTGTAGTCGTACTCGTACGAGTTGCCCTCGTCGTCGTTGTCGTTGTCGCCGTGGTCGTGGTCCTCGTCGAAACGGTGCACGATCCGGATGCTGCCCACCACGCCGTGCTTGACCTTCACGCCGCCGCGGACGCGGCGGGGGAACAGGCCGTTGCTGGAGCTGTGCGGACCGACCGTGGCGATGGGGGCGCCGTTGTCGCACGTAGCGCCGTTGAAGACCTCGACGAACTTCTTGCTGTCGTTACGAATGTTGAGGCTGTTCGCCCCGAGGCCGCTGACGACCGTGATGCAGCTGCTCTCGTGGGGGGAGTACTCCCGCTCGTTGACGAAGATGCGCCCCTCGCCGTGGTGGTGGTGCTCGTGCTCGTGCTCTTCCCCGTGCTCGTGGTGGTGGCCCTCGTTGCCCTTGGAGTTGTCGTTGTTGTAGTTGTCGTTGTTGTTACTGTTGTTGTTTCCACTGCTCCCCAGAGGGGCAGCGACAGCGGCGGCCGGCTCGGAGGCGGCGGAAGCGTAAGTGATGCCGGTGGCCACGAGGGCCGCGCCGGCCGCGACGGCCGCAGTAACAGCGATGGAACGCGTTGCCATGTCACTTCTCCTGTTCTCAGACACGTCGGCTGTGAACCGATGCGTGATTGAAGGTACATATCGGATCTATCCGTGTCATACAGGACATACCGACAATATGAGGATGAATCCGATCGGAGCAGTTCCGTCGCTGACACCTCGTCATTTCACCAGGTCGCGGCGGCGTCGCCCCCTGCGGGACGGCCTGCCCGGCCGGGCGCGGCGCGCCGTGTGCGGGCAACCCGCCCAGGCGCCGATTTCCTTGTCGGAGAGGCGCGTTGACTGCCGACGGCCCGCCAGTCCGGTTCTCGGCCGGGGACTTCCGTTGCCGGACGCTCCGGGGCGAGGGAGCGGTCGCCATCCGTCCGGAGCGCGCTTGCGGCGCGGGCCGACACGCCGCGCCCGACCGCCCTGCGAAGCCGGTCATGGTCTGCCGTTCGGCCGCCCTCCGGTGGCGGCCCCCTCCGGCCGGCGGCTTGCTGGTGCCAAGATCCGGCACGGAGGAAGCGAGCGCCCATGGAGACGACGGAGCCGAGGCAGCAGGTACTGCAGACCCCACGCGCCGCCGGGCTGGCAGGGGTCGTCTTCGCGGTCCTGCTCACGGCCATGATCGTGCTGATCCGGCTGGGGATCCCCGAGGGCGCCGACGCGCCCGCCCCCGAGGCGTCGGCCGATCCCGTGCGGCTCAACTCGGTACGGGCGGCGCTCGCGCTCGTCCCCTTCGCGGGGATCTTCTTCCTGTGGTTCGTCGGCGTCGTGCGGACCCATATCGGGGCGGCGGAGGACAAGTTCCTCGCCACCGTGTTCCTCGGCAGCGGGCTGATCTTCGTGGCCACGCTGTTCGAGGCCGCCGCGGCCGCCGCGGCAGTGCTGGACACCACCTCCCCGTCCCGTGGCGCCCCCGGAGGTCCCACGTGGGCCTACGGCCGTCACTTCGCGTACACGCTGATGATCGATTACGCGATGCGGATGGCGGCCGTCTGCACCTGCTCCCTGTCGGCGATCGCGTACCGCATCGGGGTGCTCCCCCGCCGGCTCGCCCTGCTGGGCTTTCTGACCGTCCTGACGCTGCTCTTCGTCGCGACCGCCGTCCCCTGGTCGGAGCTGGTGTTCCCGGCGTGGGCGCTGCTGGTCAGCGTCCACATCCTCACGGCGTGGGGCCGCTCCCGGCCCGGCGCCCCGGCGGCGGCCTGAGACGGGGCGCCGGGCCGGGAGCGGCCCCTCCTCGGACCCGCCCTCACTCCTTCGGCACGCCCCGCGAGCGCGGGTCCCCACGGGTCTCCCATGCTGGCGTGGGGAGATGACCGCCGTCCGGGGGTGCCAACGGAGCGTGAGGCGCCCGGCGGACCTGGCCGCCGGAAGGGGCGAGTGGTGATGAGGCTTGTCGTCGATCTCAACAGGTGCCAGGGCTATGCGCAGTGTGCGTTCCTGGCGCCGGAAGTCTTCACCATGCACGGTGAGGAGTCCCTGGTCTACAACCCTCGGGCCGAGGAGGAGCACCGGGACAAGGTGGCGCGCGCCGTGGCCGCCTGTCCCGTGCAGGCGATCACGGCCGAGGGACTGGACGACGCGGCCGATCCGCCGGCCTGGGCCGGTCAGGAGGCCTCCCATGACTGCTGACGACCATCTGGCGTGGCTGCGGCGCGAGGGCCGGATCGTGATCGTGGGCGCCTCCCTCGCGGGCCTGAGGGCGGCCGAGACACTCCGCGAGGAGGGCTTCACCGGTTCGCTCACCATGATCGGTGACGAGCCCTACGAGCCGTACGACCGCCCGCCGCTGTCGAAGGCGGTCCTGCTCGGCAAGGCCTCCTCCCAGTACACCGAGCTTCCCCGGCGCCGGGACATCGACGCCAAGTGGCTCCTCGGGGTCGCGGCGACCGGCCTCGATCTGTCGGCCAAGCGGGTGCGGCTGGAGGACGGGGACGAGGTGGAGTACGACCGGCTGCTGATCGCGACCGGAGTACGCGCCCGGCCCTGGCCCAAGGAGGCGGAGGCCCAGCTCGACGGCGTCTTCGTGCTGCGGACCCGTGACGACGCGGTCGGGCTGGAGCGGCGGCTGCGGGCCTCGCCACGTCGTGTGCTCGTCATCGGCGCCGGTTTCACCGGGTCGGAGATCGCCTCCGCCTGCCGGGACCAGGGCATCGCGGTCACGGTGGCGGAACGCGGGGGCGCGCCCCTGGTGGGCGCGCTCGGCGGGGTGATCGGCGCGGTGGCGGCGGAACTGCACCGCGAGAACGGCGTGGACCTGCGCACCGGCGTCATGGTCACCGCCCTGGAGGGCGACCCGGCGGGCCGGGTGCGGGCCGCGCACCTCTCCGACGGCGACATCGTCGAGGCGGACGTGGTGGTGGTGTCGCTCGGCGCGACCCGCAACACCGAGTGGCTGGCCGGATCGGGGCTCGGCGCGGGCCCTCGGGGCATCGCCTGCGACGCGGGGTGCCGGGCCTTCGACTTCCGGGGCATCGTCACCGACGACATCTATGTCGCGGGCGATGTGGCACGCTCCCCGCACCCGCTGTTCGGCTACCAGTTCCTGTCCCTCGAACACTGGGGGAACGCCGTCAGCCAGGCCGAGGTCGCCGCGCACAACATGATCAGCGCCAGCGCCGACCGGCGTCCGCACATCTGGGTGCCCGCCTTCTGGTCGTCGCAGTTCGGCGTGAACATCAAGTCGGTCGGCGTCCCGCCCATGGGCGACGAGATCATGATCACACAGGGTTCGCTGGCCGAGCGCCGTTTCGTCGGGGCGTACGGCTACCAGGGGCGGGTCATCGCCGCCGTGAGCTTCGACAACACACGCTGGCTGGAGTTCTACCAGCGGCAGATCGAGATGGCCGCGCCCTTCCCGGTGGAGTTCCCGACGGTGGACCGCCGTCCCGAGGGCCAGCGGCCGGTCCCGTCCGACTTTCCCGACCCGTCCCTGCCGAGCCATGGTCCGACGGTGACCCTGAGCGGTTACTCGCCGGCCGACCGGCGGCTGGTCTTCACCCCGGCCCACCACTGACCGACCGCCGGCCCGACCTCACGCCCCGAGGATCCCTCATGACGCACCACTCGCTCCTGCGCCAGATCACCGACTACACCAATCGCGCCGACCCGTATCCGCTGTACAAGGAGCTCCGAAAGACCCCGGTGCTGCACGAGGGGGACGGCGGCCCGTACCTGGTCAGCTCCTACTGGGACATCCTCAACCTGCTGCACGACCCGAGGATCAGCTCCGACGCCGCCAACCTCGCCGCCGCGGGCGCCGACGAGATGGGCGGGGCGGAGACGGGGCTGCCGCCGAGTTTCATCCGGCAGGACCCTCCGGAGCACGACCGGCTGCGCCGGATCGCCAACCGTCCCTTCGGGCCCCCGCACAGCCCCCACAAGATCGAATCGATGCGCGGGGAACTGGCCGAGATCGTCTCCGAGCTGATCGACGGCCTCTCAGAGACCCGGCAGATCGATCTGGTGGATCAGTTCGCGTACCCCTTCCCGGTGACCGTGATCTGCCGGCTGCTGGGTGTGCCACGCGAGGACGAGCCGCGCTTTCGCGCCTGGGTCGACCCGATCGTGGCGAGCCTCGACCCGGACACCGGCAGGGAGGACGCCGAACGCAGGCGTGCCGCCCAGGAAGCGCGGATGCAGCTGGGTATGTACCTGGCCCAGCTGGTCGAGCAGCGAAGCAGGAAGCCCACCGGGGACATGCTGTCCGAACTGGTCACGAGCCACGGCCCGGACGGCCCCATGACGACGATGGAGGTACTCAGCACCGCGGTGCTGCTGCTGATCGCGGGCCATGAGACCACCGTCAACCTGATCACCAACGGCATGCTCACCCTGCTGCGCCACCCGGAGTACCTCGAGAGGCTGCGCGACGATCCCAGACTGTCCGTCAACATCGTGGAGGAACTGCTGCGCTACGAGCCCCCGGTGCAGCTCGTGCCGCAGCGGACCTGCATCGCGGATATCGAGGTACGCGGCATCACCATCCCGAAGGGTTCACGGATCTGGCTGATGCTGGCCGCGGGCAACCGGGACCCCGAGCGCTTCCGGGACCCCGACCGGTTCGACCCCGACCGCGGGGACATCCAGCATCTGGGTTTCGGCAGCGGCATCCACAGCTGCTTCGGCGCGCCTCTCGCGCGGCTGGAGGCACAGATCGCCCTGTCCGAACTGGCCCGCCGTCTCGACAACCCCCGCTTGGTGGAAGACCCTCCCCCCTACCGCCAGAACGCGGTGCTTCGCGGCCCGCGCCATCTGCCGATCGGCTTCGACGGCCTGCGTCCCTGAGCGGACGGCCGCCCCGCCCACGGCACACCGCGGCGCCCCGGCCGCCGGAGACGGCGGGGCGCCGCGGAGCCACGGCCTCAGCCGATCGGACCGGGGCTGCCGGAGTCACCGGGCCGGATCCGATCCCGCCAGGCTCCGGATTCACTCCCGCGCTCTTCGATGAACTCCTTGAAGCGTCGCAGGTCTCCCTTGACGCGCCGGTTGATGACGCCCAGGGTGTCCGCCGTCCGCTCCACGGCCCCGGCGGGCTCGACGTCCATCACGAGCTCCACCCGGGTGTGCATGTCGTCCACGCGCTGGAAGCGGACCGATCCCTTCTGCCGGGTGTCACCGCTGGTGGTACGCCAGGTGATCCGCTCGTCGGGAAGCTGGTCGACGATCTCGGTGTCGAACTCCCGGCGGATGCCGCCGATCTTGGTGGTCCAGTGATTGTGGCGGTCGTCGAGCTGCCTGACCTCCTCGACACCCTCCATGAATTTCGGGAACTGCTCGAACTGGGTCCACTGGTTGTAGGCGGTGCGGAGGGGGACCTCGACCTCCACCGTTTCCTTGACCGTGCTCATCTGCGCCTCCTTCGGCTGATCGACCGCGACCGGCCGGGGGCCCGCCGCTCGGATCCTGGTCATCGCGCCGAGTACCCGGCACGGACCCGTTTACGGCGGCGACGCCCCGACTTCCCTACAACCACCACCGCTGCCACACCGCACTCGGCGGCCACCCACCGATCAGCCGCGTGAACAACGCTCGTGATCAATACACCTTGGGGGTGCTCGGCCTTCATCCGGTGGCCGCGCGACCGATGGGGAGGCAGGGTGTAACCATGGGTCTCCGGCAATGGGCCGTCGCGGGGCTACGAGAGCAGTGGCAGTCGAGCCATGCCCTCCTGCTGCTCCCCGTCGCCCTGATCGTCGCGATCATGGCAGTGGACATCCACTCCCCCGAAACCATCCATCTGGGGCCCGCACTGGTGATCGCGCCCGCGCTCACGTCCTCGTTCGCCGGGCCCCGGTTGTCCGGCCTGGTCGGGGCACTGGCGGTGCTCGCGCAGATCGTCATCGCCGTCCTGCACGGCGGGTTGGGCACCACCAACCACATCGTGCAGATCCTCACCCTGTTCGTGCTGTCGGTGATGATCGTGGTCTACTGCGCCGTCCGGGACCGGCACCGTGAACAGCTGGCCCAGGTCCGGTCGGTGGCCGAGGCGGCACAGCATGTCCTGCTGTGGCCGCTGCCGGAACACATCGGCCCCTTGCGGGTGGCGTGCCTGTACCTGGCGGCCGAGGACGAGGCGCAGATCGGCGGCGACCTGTACGCCGCCACCCGGGCCGACAGCAGGGTGCGCGTCCTGATCGGCGACGTACGCGGCAAGGGGCTCTCCGCCATCGGCGAGGCCGCCCTGCTGCTCGGAGCCTTCCGTGAGGCGGGCCACCGGCAGTCGTCCCTGCCGGATCTGGCCGCCACCCTGGAGCAGAGCGTGACCCGCTATCTGGCCGACTTCGAGCCGCCCGAGGAAATGGGCGAACGCTTCGCCACCGCCCTGCTGATGGAGATCCCCGACGGGGACCCGATCACCCGTATGACCAGTTGCGGGCATCCTCCGCCGCTGCTGCTCAGTCCCGGTCATGTGGTCACCGTCCCGAGCGTGCACCCCGCACCGCCGATGGGGATCGGATCGGCGCACCCGGGGGACTACCACCTGGACGTGTTCTCCTTCGAGCCCGGGGACACCCTCCTGCTCTACACCGACGGCGTCATCGAGGCCCGGGACGCCGCCGGCCGCTTCTATCCGCTCGCGGACCGCGCGGCCCAGTGGACCGAGGAGAACCCCGAGACGCTGCTGCACCGCATCCGTCGTGATCTGCTCGCCCACACCGGCGGGCGCCTGGACGACGACGCCGCCCTCATCGCCCTGCACCGGACGCCCAGCGTCCATCACGGGCGTCCGCACCAGCGGATCATTCACGCCGACGGCTTCCGTCATCGTCCGCAGAACCAGCCGCAGGGCGGCTGACCCCCCGATCCGCACCCTCACTCAGGTGGTGAAGGGGGTGGAGGGACCCGGAGGGGTGGGCGTGGGCGCCGGTGCGGACGTCGGGCGGGTCTCGGCGGCATGGCCCGACAGGACCAGCTCCTTCGCCCTGCGGAACTCGTCGTCCGTGATGTCGCCGCGGGCGCGCATCTCGGAGAGCCTGGCGAGTTCGTCGACGCCGCTGGTGGGCCCGCGGGTGCCGGCCGTCTCGCGGATGTAGTCGTCGACGGCGCGTTGCTGCGCCCGGGCCTGGGCCATCTCCCGGCGCCCCATCTCCCTGCCGCGGACGACGACGTACGCGAAGACGCCGAGGAAGGGCAGGACCAGACAGAAGACCAGCCAGCCGGCCTTGGCCCAGCCGCCCATGGAGTCGTCGCGGAAGATGTCGAGGACGACCCGGAAGAGCAGGACGAACCACATGACCCACAGAAAGAACCACAGCAGCGTCCAGAAGGCGCTCAGCAGGGGGTAGTCGTACGCGAGGTACGTCTGTGTGACCATTTCCTCCTCCGTTCCGGGCATGCGCCCCGACAGCGGCCCCTGGCGCCTTCAGGGTGCCCACGGCATCCGGCGGCGGGCCTCACCCGGGGCGGGTGAGCGGGCGCGGTCACCCCCACTCCGGCAGCCGGCGCATCTCCACGAGATGCAGTCCGAGGGACTGGCAGCGGGCCAGCAGCTCGTACACCTGCGCATCGTCGAGGACGGGGCCGAACAGAAGGGTCTGGCCGGACATCGTGACGTGCTCCAGCTCGGGAAACGCCTGGGCCAGCGTCTCCGACATCTGCCCGTCGACACGGATCTCAAAGCGCATGGGCTGCTCTCTCGCGGATGGCCTGGGCCGGGCGGCGTGCGCCTCTCCCCGTGATGGTGCGCTCCGACGCGTCCCCGCACCTCACCTGGGGCAGGTGAACCGTCCCGCCGTCAGTCCTTCACGGCGATCTTGAACACGATGATCAGCAGACCGATCAACAGGTTGATCGTGGCGGACACGGCCACCAGGCGCCAGGAGGCCCCGGCATGGCGTGCTGCGGCGGCCGACCAGCCCATCTGCCCGGCCACGGCCACGGAGAGCGCCAGCCAGACCGTGCCCCGCAGGTCCAGGCCCAGCAGCGGGCTGACGGCGACCGCCGCGGTCGGCGGGACGGCGGCCTTGACGATCGGCCACTCGTCACGGCACACATGCAGAACGGTCGCGCGGTCCAGGCGCGGCTGCGCCAGGCGCGCGCCGAACAGCTGGGCGTGGACATGCGCGATCCAGAACACCACGCCGGTACTCAACAGCAGCAGCATCAGTTCGCCCCGCGGCACCGGGCCGTGGGTACCGGCGCCGACCACCACCGAGGCGGCGAGCAGGGAGCCGTAGACACCGCCGGTGTAGTCGGCACGGGCCCGGCGTTCGGCGACGCGCGCCCGGGCGTCGGAGTCGTCCGCCTTGGACCTGCGTCGCATGGGGGATGACCTTCCTGATCGCTCCGCCTCGTCGTGCCGGGGCACCGGACCCTCGTACTGAAGCAGTCGAATAACGGAATATCAGAAATACGAGGCGAGATCGCGCATCGGGCGCCGGTGTCCCCGGCAGTGCGGGTGGACCGCCCTACCGGTACCGGGGGCGCCCGGCGTCACCCACCCGGCGCGGGAATCCTTCGCACTCCGTTCCGCCCGGAAAGCGACGGCCGGGCCAGGGGTGGATCGGCGAAAAGCGGAGCTCGATGGGAACGTCCGGACGAAAATCACACTTAGGTATCGGACATTTCGCGCTTCAATCTTCACGCCAGCCACACAAGTTGGCTAAGTTGACGGCTGGGCCGAGCGACTCCCTCCGGCGAACCTCGCCGGGTTGCACGGCCTCCGCCGAATCCGGTGCATCTTGACCACAGCCGGAACCGGGGACCCAACCGACCACGGGGTGAATCGGTCCAACTGCCGTCGAGGCAGGGGCCGTAGGGCATACCTTCCGGATCCGTCCGCCCGAACCCGTCAGCTAACCCGGTAGGCGGAGCACGGAAGGAGTACGACCCCATGGCGCCGGAGCGAACCCCGGGCCCAGGAGGCTTCGACCTCCCCGGCAGGCGCAGGTTCACCGAGGACGACGCGCCGAGCCGCGACGAGGTCCAGCAGCGGATCCACAGCCTGTATGACCGGGCGGAGACCGACAGCGGAACCTTCAACGCGACGCGCGCGGTGGCGACGGGGACGCAGAGGCGTGCCAATCCGGTGCTCGACAAGGATCGCCGACGCGCCGACCTCGCCCTCGACGACGTGGCCCGGCAGTGGCTCGAGTCGGCGCGCCTGAGGCTGGGCCCGACCGTTCCGGCCGCGCTGCCGCGCGACAGGATGCCGGACAGGCCGTCCGCGGGCCGGCCCTCGGAGCCGGCGAGTCTCCCGGTGAGCGACCTCGTCGTCCTCCTGCGCGAGCTGGGCCTGGCCGACCGGCCCGACCGCGAACTCACCGCCGGCCCGGCCGCGCGTCCCGTGGCGGAGCTGACCGCCGCCGTGGCGGAACCGGCCGCGCGCCCCGCCGCGGAGCTGACCGCCGGACCCGCTGCGGAGCTGACCGCCGGCCCCGTCGCAGCGCTGCCCGCTGCCCCGCCGAGACTGCCGGAGAGTCCCCAGGTCACGCCGGGCGGGGCCACCGAGCCCGAGTCGTCCGTCCCCGAGACCGCCAAGGAGCACACCCGGCAGAGGCTCTCCGCGGCCCGTGACCTGCTGGCCCAGCGATCCGCGCGGCAGGGCACGCCGTCCCCGGCGGTCGAACCCCCGGCCGCGACGGACGCCTGGCGCTCTACGGAGGGGCAGGACGGCCCGGCGGTCCAGGAGGCCTGGCAGCGGCAGCAGGCCGCCGGCCTCGGCATGGACTTCCCGGCCACCTCCCCCGGCACCGGCCTTTCCACCACCGTCCCGGCGGCTCCCCTCACACCGGATCCGCTGACGGACCCTCGATTCGCCACGGAGAACACGCCGTTCGCCGCGGACCCCCAGGCGTTTCCGACCATGGAACCCTGGCCCGCCGCCGGCCAGCTCCCCACCCCGGAACCGTTCCTCGCCGCCCCTCAGCCGTTCCCCACCACAACACCCCTGCCCGCCGCACCCCGCCTCCCCGTCCCCGAACCGTTCCCCGCCACCCCCCAGCCCTTCCTCACCGCCGAACCGGTTCCCGTCGCCGAGGCCGTTCCCGGCGCGGGACTCCCCCTGGGGATGGGCGGGGCGCAGGAGCCGGGGTACGAGACGAAGTACGCGAAGGCGGTCACCTTCGCCCGTGCGCAGCTCGGCAGGCCCTGCCTCTGGGGCGCGGCCGGACCCGAGTCGTACGACGCCGCCGGTCTCACCCAGGCCGCCTGGAGGGCTGCCGGGGTGACTCTCCCGCGTGCGGCCCGCGACCAGTCGTTGATCGGCACGGTGGTCCCCCTCACCGACATCCAGCCCGGTGATCTCGTGTTCTTCAACCCGGACGCGAGCCATGTCGGCCTGTGCACCGGCAACGGCATGATGATCCACGCCCCGGGCCCGGGCGCCTTCATCCGCGAGGAGGCGGTCCTCTACGCGGGTGAGGCGGCGATCCACAGCGTGCTGCGGCCCGTGTGACGCGACCAGGGGGCGGCCGTACTCGGTTCGCCCCCGGCTCTTCGTCGCCGGAACCCGTCCGGGGGCTCGGGCGACCGCTCGTCGATCACCGGTGGCGGAGTGTGCCCGAAGGGACGTCCCGGCGGCCGCCGCGAGCGCTTCACCTGCGCGTTCGGACCGGTCACGCGGCGGCCGGTCGGCATTGCGGCAGGCGGCTTCGCGTAGCAGCGTAGTGGGTGTGAAAGGCCCGGGTTTCCAGCGGATCCACCGGAAGGGGGACCGGCGAGGCTGGCTGAGAGGCGCGCCACCCCCTTGGTGGGTGAAGGTGCTGCCCGTGGTCCTGCTCATCGTCGTGGGCATCGTCAGCCTGGCCGCACCGTCGCCGCTGGACATCGGATTCCTTCTGGGAGCCATCCCGCCGCTCGCCGTCCTGTCCTACGGCCCCGCCGCCACCGCCGCGCTCGGCCTTCTCGTCGTCGGACTGCAGCACACCCGCGTCTTCCACCTGGACCGGCCGGGCAGCACGGACCTGCTCACCATCAGCTTCGTTGCCGTGCTGAGCGTGTTCGTGTCGTATGTGCGCAGCCATCGCGACGCCCAGCTCAACGTGGAACGCACGGTCGCGGAGGCGGCCCAGAACGCGCTGGTCCCCCCGCTGCGCGAGCAGGTGGGACCGGTCCACTGCGCCGGTCTGTACCGGGCGGCCCAGCGCGGGACGCTCGTCGGCGGCGACTTCTTCGATGTGCGCGAGGGTCCCACCGGGGTACGGGCGGTGATGGGCGATGTGCAGGGGCACGGGCTGTCGGCGGTCTCTACGGTCTCCTCGCTGCTCGGGGCCTTCCGGGAGGCGGTGCTCGACCAGCCCGATCTGCCCTCGGTCGCCTCCCGCCTCGACCGCAGGCTGCTCGTGGACTCGGGGAGCAGCCAGCTCGCGGAGCTGTTCGCGACGGCGGTGCTGCTGGAGTTCTCCCCCGACGCCCGGACGGTACGGATCATCGCCTGCGGCAGTCCGGCGCCCGTACTGCTCCACGACGGCAAGGCCACCGAGCTGGAGGTGTCCTCCGGCACGCCACTCGGGATCGGGCTGAGCGAAGGGGGCACGTACGACGAGGCCGTCCGGACGCTGGAAGGCGGGGACCGGCTGTTCCTGGCCTCGGACGGCATCTGGGAGGCACGGGACGCGACCGGCGCGTTCTATCCCCTGGTCGACCGGCTCCCCCGGCTCGCCGACGACGAGGCCACCGAGACGACCGAGCGAGTGTGGGAAGATCTCCTACGCTTCTGCGGATCCGTCCGCGACGACGCCACGATGCTCCTCCTCACCCCGGAGCCCCAGGGCGACCCATAAGGCCGCCTTATGACGTCATAGAGGCAACCCGCGTACCAAGTAAGGTTTGCCTTAGTTTAAGGTTTCCGACGAGCCGTCTGTCACCGCTCGAAGGGAACCTGATCATGCCGCGCCCCCTGCGGGTAGCCATCGTCGGAGCCGGCCCCGCCGGGATCTACGCCGCCGACGCCCTGCTCAAGTCCGAGGTGGCCGCCGAGCCCGGCGTGTCCGTCGACATCTTCGAGCGGATGCCGGCGCCGTTCGGCCTCATCCGCTACGGCGTCGCCCCGGACCACCCGCGGATCAAGGGCATCATCACGGCCCTGCACCAAGTGCTCGACAAACCGCAGATACGTCTGTTCGGCAACGTCGACTACCCCACCGACATCAGCCTGGACGACCTGCGCGCGTTCTACGACGCCGTGATCTTCTCGACGGGTGCGACGGCCGACCGGGCCCTCGACATACCCGGCATCGGTCTCGAGGGCTCCTACGGCGCGGCCGACTTCGTCTCCTGGTACGACGGACACCCGGACGTGCCGCGGACCTGGCCCCTCGCGGCCGAGAAGGTCGCCGTCCTCGGCGTGGGCAACGTCGCGCTCGACGTGGCCCGCATCCTGGCCAAGACCGCGGACGAGCTGCTGCCCACCGAGATCCCGCCGAATGTCCACGACGGTCTCAAGGCCAACAAGGCCCTGGAGATCCATGTCTTCGGCCGCCGTGGTCCGGCACAGGCGAAGTTCAGCCCGATGGAGCTGCGGGAGCTGGACCACTCCCCCAGCATCGAGGTCATCGTGGACCCCGAGGACATCGACTACGACGAGGGGTCGATCGCGACGCGGCGCGGCAACAAGCAGGCCGACATGGTCGCCAAGACGCTGGAGAACTGGGCGATCCGGGACGTCGGCGACCGGCCGCACAAGTTGTTCCTGCACTTCTTCGAGTCGCCCACCGAGATCCTCGGCGAGGACGGCAGGGTCGTCGGTCTGCGCACCGAGCGCACGGCCCTGGACGGCACCGGCAACGTCAAGGGCACGGACACGTTCCGGGACTGGGACGTGACCGCGGTCTACCGTGCGGTCGGCTATCTGTCCGACCCGCTGCCCAAGCTGCCCTGGGACCTCGCGTCGGGCACCGTTCCGGACCAGGGCGGGCGCGTCATCGAGGAGAGCGGCGAGCACCTGCAGTCCACCTATGTCACCGGCTGGATCCGGCGCGGTCCGGTGGGCCTGATCGGTCACACCAAGGGCGACGCCAACGAGACGGTGGCCAATCTGCTGGACGACCACGCCAACGGGCGGCTGCACACGCCGGCCTCCCCGGCGCCCGAGGCGGTGGAGGCGTTCCTGGCCGAGCGGAACATCCGCTTCACCACCTGGGAGGGCTGGTACCGCCTCGACGCCGCGGAGAAGGCGCTCGGCGCGCCGCAGGGCCGTGAGCGTGTGAAGCTCGTCGAGCGGGAGGACATGCTCCGCGAGAGCGGAGCCTGAGCGCACGACGCCGTCCCGCCGCGGCGGGACGGCGTGACCGCCGGCCGGACGTCCCGGCCGGCGGTCTCCATGCGGACCGGTCAGGGGTAGGAGACCAGGTTCGCCACGTTCGTGGACGCGTCGGACGGTCCACCCCGGTCGTTGACGACGTGCCGGATCGTTCCCGTGCCGCCCAGCGAGACGGTCACCATGTCATGGAACTGGACGCCCGGCGTGTGAGGCACCTCGAAGGCGTGCTCCGCCGTGACGCCCGGGTTGGCGCTGAAGTAGCAGTAGCTGCCGAGCCCGTACGCCTGGTGGCTGGTGACCGAGTTCGCCACCTTGTAGGCCGCGTAGCCCTGGGTGGAGCCGTTCATCCAGGCCGCCTGGTTCGGCGGGTCGTACGGCATCTCGTTCTGGTAGAAGTACGTGCGGCCGCCGTTGCCGTTCCAGATCGTCTGGTACTTCTGGAAGTGCTCCACGAACAGGCCGTACATCGTCACGTCGTCGCCGTTGACGATCAGGCCCGTGTCCGCCGTGTTCTGTGTCCAGCCCACCCCGCTGCCGTGGTCGGCGCGCCAGATCCACATGTGGTCGCCGATGACGTTGCGGCTGTTGACCACCAGGCTCGTGGTGGCCTTCCCGACTCCGGCGCCGCCGACCCGGAAGTAGACGTCGTGCAGGGACGTCGGGTCGCCGGCGTGGGAGGCCGAGGCACCGGACGGCCCGACCTCCATCAGGGTCGGCGAGTTGGTGGTTCCGGCGTCGAACAGCAGACCCGCGACATCGACACCGTCCACGTCCGCGACGGTCATGGCGGTGATGCCGTTGTCGGGGACGAGGGTGGCAAGGCCCAGACCGAGCACCACGGTGTCGGGACGGGTGACCTTCAGTGTCTGGTCGAGATGGTAGACACCAGGGGTGACCAGGAGGTTCTTGCCCGCGGCCAGGGCCGCGTTCAGCTGCGCGGCGGTCGCGCCGGGTTTGACGACGTAGAACTGGTCCAGGGACAGCGAGCTGCCCGCGGGGGCACCGGAGGCCCAGCTGGTGGCCGTCGAGTCGGTGCGCACGGACGGTACGAACACCCGGTAGGCGCCCGCGCCGTCGACGTAGAGGAACGGCTTCTCCCGGGTGACCGGGCTGCGGTCGACCGTGGTGTACGGCGGGTTGGGGAAGCTCGTCGACGGAACTCCCTGGCTGCCGACGAAGACCATGTTCCAGTTGGCTCCGGTCCAGCTGCCGAGCTGGGAGTTGCGGGTCAGCCACTGCTGCTGGGTGCCGGAGCGCACCTGCCCGTCGATCTTGCTGTCCGCCAGATAGCCGCCGCTCGACCAACCACCGTCGTCCAGCGCCAGGTTGCCGCGCAGATGCATCCGGCGGTACGGGGCGGCCTGGGACACCGCCCAGCCGTCGGTGCCGCCGGTCGGGTCGACCGAGAGGTTCTCGGCGCCGCGCCAGAAGTTCTGGGTGGCGTTGCCCTGGAACCAGTCGGCCTCCGCGTGCACGGCGCCGTTGATGGTGACCGCGTCGGGTGACAGACCGAGCCCGAGGACCTGGGTGTAGAAGCCGACGTTGACGTCGTTGCTGTAGGTGCCGGGCTTGAAGAGCACGGCGTAGCGCTGGGAGCCGAACTGGTTCGTCTCCTGCTGCTGGAATATGGAGTTGAGCCGGCTCTGGATGGTGGACGAGGACATGGACGGGTCGAAGACGACCACGTTCGGGCCGAGGTCGACGTCCCCGGGCGTGGAGGCAACGGGGGCCACCTGGAAGCGCTGGGCGGCGGTGCCGTTGCAGGTGTACTGGGCGAGTTGGACGCTGTCCGCGATCGAGGCGGCCGGGACGTCGAGGCACTTGCCGCTGTGCCGGTTGACGAAGTGATAGGCGCCACCGCCCTCGTCGACCGGCTGCCACTGCTGGTTGTCGCCGCCGCCGTACGTCCAGAGCTGGACGGGCGCGCTGTCCGCGGTGGACACATCGGTCACGTCCACGACCTGCGCGGGGTCGTTGCGGTTGTCGATACGGACGTAGCCGTCGCCGGTGGCGGTGAAACTCCACTGCTGGGCCGTTGAGTTGTTGCAGCTGTACTGCTGGACGACGGTGCCGTTGGCGGTGGCCGCGGCGCGGGCGTCGAGACACTTGCCGCTGCCGCTGTTCACGACGGTCGCATAGCCGTCGGGCAGGCCGGCCGGTGCGGCGGAGGCGGGGGCGGCCGTGGAGCCGAGGGTCAGCGCCGAGGCGGCGGTGACCAGCGCCAGGGCGGCCGCCGTACGGGGGCGGGCGCCCCGGCGGCGGCCCGCCGGGGGATGGATGAGGGAGCGAAGCACGGTTTCTCCTGGGCCGGCCGGTGGCCGGCCATGACGGGGGTGGGGGGTGGGACGGGCCTCGGTCAGCCGGTGTAGGCGGCGAGGACGCGGGTGTAGTCCCAGTCCTGCTGGCTCACGCCGGAGCAGCTGTCGGCCGGGCCGCCCGTGCACGGGCGGTCGCGGTTGGCGGACCAGAAGGTGAGCCGCGCCAGATGGTGCTGCTGTGCGTAGCCGAGGATGGTGCGGAAGTCGGCGACGGTGACGGTCTCGTTCTGGTCGGTGACGCCGTTCATCGAGGAGATGCCCATGTCGCGGTAGGCCTGGTCGTCGCTGTAGCCGTAGGCGCTCTTCAGCGCCGACTTCAGGCCCTCGGCCGCGCGCAGGGTCAGCGTGCCCATGTTCTGGCCGGCGCCGCCGAAGTCGAACGGCATGATGGTCCAGCTGTCCACCGTGAGGCCCGATCCCGCGGCCCGGTTGATCAGGCTGGTGTCGGGGCCGCTCTGGTCGGTGCCGATGGTGACGTACACCTTCAGTCCGGGGTTGTTCGCCTTCACGGTCTTCAGGGCGTCGACCGTGCGCTGCTGGACGGTCGGGTTGCTGTAGGCGTCGGCTTCTATGTCGATGTCGATCGCCTTCAGCCCGTAGGTGTTGATCACCTTCTGGTAGGCGGCCGAGAGTTCGCCCGCGCTGGAGCAGGAGCTCTCCAGCTTGTTGCCGCTGTAACCGCCGAAGGACGGGATCACGTCGCCGCCGTTCGCCCGGACCGTGTTGACCGTCTGCTGGTCGACACCGCCGGTCAGCGGGCGGCTGCCGTCCCACTGGGGATTGCAGTAGCCGTTGCTGAGGACGAAGGCCAGGGTGAACCACTTGACGCCCGTGGCGTTGGTGATCGTGGTCGGGCTCGGCGGGCTCCCCCAGCCGTTGTAGAGGTACGGGGCCACGGCCATCGGTGCGGCGGGGGTGGTGCCGCCGGCCGCGGGAGCCGTCCACTTCTGGTTGGCGCCGCCCGTGCAGCTCCAGATCTGGGTGGGGGTGCCGTTGGCGGAGTTGTTGCCCGTGACGTCCAGGCACTTGTTCGCCTGCGGGTTGACGATGTCGTGGGCGGCGGTGACGGTCCACTCCTGGTTCGCGCCGCCGGTGCACGACCACAGCTGGGCGCGGGCGCCGTCGGCGGTCGAATTGCCGGTCACGTCCAGGCACTTGCCGAGGGCGCGGAGGGTTCCGTCGGTGCCGACCGTCCACTGCTGGGCCGCGGTGCCGTTGCAGTCGTAGAGCTGGACGGGCGTTCCGTCGGCCGAGTTGGCCCCGGCGACGTCGAGACACTTGCCCGCGAGACCGGTGACGGCTCCGGTGGCGGCGGCAGCGGGGGACGCGGACAGGGCGGTTGCGGACAGTGCCAGCAGGGACACGGCCAAAGCGGCGCGAACGGCGGTAGGGGTGCGCATGACTCTCCCTTTCTTCACGTGGGGGGTGAGGTGAGAGTTACTTCAAACCGCGATTTAAGGAGTGAACTAATGGAGTGTCAAGTCCTTGGTCCGGACCACTGGTTGACTCATGGAATCACCGGCCTGCACCCGCCCGCTCCGGACGCCGGCCGGTTCCGTCGGGCGTTCGGGTCGAACGGGATCCCGGAGGACTCGGCCTTCGCCAGGCGGGAGGCGAGGGTGTCGTCCCGCAGACCGAAGTGGGCGCGGCCGAAGTCGGCCCAGCTCAGCCTGTCGCGGGCAAGCTTGTCATGCATAGAACAACGCACCGGAACGACACCGCGGAACCCTTGCGACACGGCGGACATCGGCGGTCGCGCCGGTGAGGGCCGGTCGACGCGTGGACGGCGAGCGGCGTCGCGTGGAGGGGCGCGAGTCGCCTCCGGGCGGAGCAGTCCCGCGCGACAGGCGGCCGGGCGCGTACGAGGGTGGAGAGCATGACCGAGGACACGTCATGATCGAGGCCCGCTCCCTCACCAAGCGGTACGGAGCGCGAACCGCCGTCGACGACCTGAGTTTCGCCGTGCGCCCCGGCGTCGTGACCGGGTTCCTCGGGCCCAACGGGGCCGGCAAGTCCACCACGATGCGGATGCTCCTCGGGCTGGACGCACCCACCTCGGGCCGGGCCCTCGTCAACGGCAGGCGCTACGCCGAACACCGGGCGCCGCTGCACGAGGTGGGGGCGATGCTGGAGGCGCGCTCGGTCCACACCGGGCGCAGCGCCTATCACCATCTGCTCGCGCTCGCCGCGACCACCGGCATCACCCGGCGCCGGGTGAACGAGGTGATCGACCTGGTCGGGCTGCGCGAGGTGGCGAGAAAACGGGTCGGCGCCTTCTCGCTGGGCATGGGGCAGCGGCTGGGCATCGCCGGCGCGCTCCTCGGCGACCCGGCGACGGTACTGCTCGACGAGCCGGTCAACGGCCTCGACCCCGAGGGCATCGTCTGGATCCGCACTCTGCTGAAGAAGCTGGCCGCCGAGGGGCGTACGGTCCTGGTGTCCTCGCATCTGATGTCGGAGATGGCGCTGACGGCCGAGCATCTGATCGTGATCGGGCGGGGGCGGCTGATCGCCGACACATCGGTCGCGGAGTTCATCGCCCGGGCCGCCGGGGACGTGGTGCGGGTGCGCACGGACGAGGCGGGGCGGCTGGCCGCCCTGCTCGCCGGCCCGGACGTGTCCGTCGTGTCGCAGGAGCCGGGGGTGCTGCAGGTCACGGGGCTCGCCGGCGAGCGGATCGGGCGGATCGCGGCCGACCACGGCGTCGCCCTGGCCGAACTGACGCCACAGCGGGCGTCGTTGGAGGAGGCGTTCATGGAACTGACCCGGGACGCCGTGGAGTACCAGGCACCGGCGGCGCAACTTGTCGGTGCGGCCGGGAGAGGGCGTGCGGTATGACGACGGCCACGGCGATTCCCGAGGCGGAGCGGGGCCACGTCACCCAGCTGCGGGTGATCCGCTCCGAGTGGATCAAGCTACGGTCGCTGCGCTCCACTGTGTTCACGCTGCTCGCGGCCGTTGTCGCGATGACGGGCCTGGGCTTTCTGTTCAGCTACTTCACCGCCGTGCGCTGGGACCGGCTGCCGCCCGAGGAGAGACTCGCGTTCGATCCGACGCTGGTCAGTCTGCGCGGGTTCTTCCTGGCCCAGTTGGCCGTGGGCGTCCTGGGTGTGCTGGTGGTCAGCGGCGAGTACGCGACCGGGATGATCTGGTCCTCGCTCTCCGCGGTGCCGCGCCGCCTTCCCGTGCTGTGGGCCAAGGCCCTGGTGTACGCGGCGCTCGCCTGGGTGTCGATGACGACAGCGGCCCTCGGGGCGTTCCTGCTGGGGCAGTTCGCACTGTCCGGCGCGCACCGGGGAACCTCGCTGAGTTCCCCCGGCGTGCTGCGCGCGGTCCTCGGCGCGGGTCTGTATCTGACCGTGGTGGGTGTGATCGGAGTGGCCCTGGGCGCGCTGATCCGCAGCACGGCGGGCGGTATCGCCACCCTGTTCGGTCTGCTGCTGGTGCTGCCGTTGCTCGCCCAGGCGCTCCCCTCGTCATGGCTCGACACCATCAACCCGTATCTGCCGAGCACGGCCGGCCAGGGCCTCGTCCATGTGCAGCAGCAACCCCACACCCTGGCGCCCTGGACGGGGTTCGCGGTGTTCTGTCTGTACGCACTGCTGGCGCTGGCCGGGGCGGGGGTGGCCCTCAGACGACGGGACGCCTGATCCCGCAGCCCCGGCGCGGCCACGACACCCCGCCCCCGCCGACGTGTTCAGCAGCCCGCCCGCGCCGGCAGGCCGTCGGGGGCCGGGGTCCGGTCGCGGTAGGTCTCACGCAGGAGGCGCAGGAACGCGTCCACGTCCCCCGGCTGGGACGACACTCCCAGGGAGACGCGGACCGCACCCGCCGAGGGCAGGCCCAGCACCTCCAGATGGACGTGAAGACCACCGTGTACTCGGCCGGGTCCGCGCGGAAGTGGCGAAGTACCGCCCGCCGGGCCTCGGCCGGCAGCCGGCCGGAGGAGCGGGAGGCGGGGCTCTCGGAGTGGGGGTTGCCGAACAGACCGCCGGTGATCCGCTCCGCGCTGCCCGTGACCAGGGAACGCGGGAGCAGTCCGGCTCCGGTGTGGTCGAGGTAGATGTGTCCGCCGGCGTCGAGATAGCCGAACTCGTCGGCACGTAACCGGGCGAAGTCCTTGGCGATGTGTTCGTGTTCCACGGGGTCCCCCCTCGGGTCCGGCCGTCCCGTCCCCTCACCGGCACGGAACGGGCTGCCCTCATCCCCCGCCTGTTCGAAGGGACCTGTGCCGCGGCCACGGGAAGAGATCTTCCTCGGGCACCGGGCGCGGCACGCGCCTCGTCACACCCGCGCAACGATCACCTGAGAGAATCGAACGAGGCAACGGCGTACGCCGCAGCTGCCATGGACCCTGGAGGAGCCCTGTGCCGCCGACCTCGACACCGCTGGAGAAGCTCGGCTTTCTCACCATCGGCCTGTTCGACGAGGCCGATCCCCGCCGCGGGCACGAGTCGACGCTGGAGATCATCGAGCTGGGCGAGCGGCTCGGCTTCGACAGCGCCTGGGTGCGCCACCGCCATCTGCAGTACGGGATCTCCTCCCCCGTCGCCGTGCTCGCCGCCGCCTCCCAGCGTACGAGCCGGATCGAGCTGGGCACGGCGGTGATCCCCCTGGGCTGGGAGAACCCGCTGCGGCTGGCCGAGGATCTGGCGACCGTCGACATCCTCTCCGGAGGCCGGCTCAATCCCGGGGTCAGCGTGGGCCCGCCGATGCACTACGACCATGTGAAGCAGGCGCTCTACCCGCGCACCGCCGAGACCGAGGACTTCGGCTACGAGCGCGTGCAGCGGCTGCTGGACTTCGTACGCGGAAAGCCCGCCACCGACTTCAGCGGCGTGGAGGGCATCGAGGTGTTCTCCGACCGGGTGCAGCCCGTGTCCCCCGGCCTCGGCAGGCGCATGTGGTACGGCGGCGGGAGCCTGCGCTCGGCCCGGTGGGCGGGCGAGCACGGGATGAACCTGCTGACCAGCAGCGTCGTCAAGGCGGAGGAGTCGGAGGACTTCGCCGAGGTGCAGCTCTCGCACATCCGCGCGTTCCGCGCCCAGCACCCCGACGGCGACCGCGCCCGGGTCTCGCAGGGCCTGGTCGTCATCCCCACCGACAGCGCCTCGCCGGAACAGCGCGCCAAGTACGAGGCGTACGCGGCGCAGCGGATGCCGCGCACGGCGGCCCCGCAGGGTCCGGCACGGATGATGTTCGCGCCGGACCTCGTCGGGCCGTCCGAGCGGGTCGCCGAACAGCTGTACGCGCACGCCGCGTTCCGGGAGGTGACGGAGGTGGCGTTCGCCCTGCCGTTCACCTTCGAGCACGAGGACTATGTGCAGATCCTCACCGACATCGCGACCCGGCTGGGCCCGGCACTCGGCTGGCGGCCGGCCGGCTGAGGGGCCGCGACGGCCGGGGCCGGGGGCCCTCAGGCCGTCAGCAGTCCGCGTCCCAGCCAGTCCGAGGAGTTCTTCACGCCGGGGAGGGCGAAGAAGTAGCCGCCCCCGGTCGGGGAGATGTAGTCGACGAGAGGCTCGTCGATCAGCCGCGTCTGGGTCGCCTCGAACTGGCGCTGCACATCCTGCTGGTAGCAGCAGAAGGCCAGTCCCATGTCGAGGTTGCCGACGCTGTCGATGCCCCGGTCGTAGTTGTAGCCGCGCCGCAGGATGCGGGAGCTGTCCGTGCGCTCGGTGCGAGGGTTGGCGAGGCGTATGTGGGCGTCGAGCGGGATGGCCGTGCCCTGCGGGTCCTTGGCGTAGTTGGGCGTGTCGGTCTCCTTGGCACCGTCCAGCGGGGCGCCCGTGTCCTTCCGGCGGCCGAACATCTTCTCCTGCTCGGTCAGCGAGACCCGGTCCCAGAACTCCACCAGCATCCGGATGATCCGGATGACCTGGTAGCTGCCGCCGGTGGCCCAGGCGGGTTCGCCCTGTCCCTCGCCCACCCAGATCAGACGGTTCGTCTCACGGGCGGAGCTGACGTCCGGGTTGGCGATGCCGTCCTTGAAGCCGAGCAGATTGCGCTGGGCACCGGAAGGGCGGGGCGCGTTCTGGAAGCCGTCGATGCGCCACTTGATCTGCATCGCGCCCCGGGTGTGCCGCGCGATGTCGCGCAGCGCGTGCAGCACGGTGTCCTGGCGGGCGGCGCAGATCTGCAGGGACAGGTCGCCGTGGCACTCGGCCGGCCGGAGGTTGTCGTTGGGGAACGTGCGCATCGGGGTGAGCCGCCGGGGCTTGGCCGCGGCGAGACCGTAGCGGTCGTCGAAGAGGGAGGCGCCGACGCCGACGGTGACGGTCAGCGCGTCGGCGGGGACCTCCGGCCCGAGGATGCCGTTGTCGGAGGGCGGGGCACCGACGCCCAGGTCCTCCGGGGTGCCGCCGGCGGTGAGGAAGCGGGCCCGCTCGGTGATGGTCCGGAACAGGTCGGTGAGTTCCTGGCGGCTGTCGGCGATGACGTCGAGGGACACAAAGGTGGCCGCGGCCGGGGCGGGGGTGATGATGCCCGCCTGGTGGATGCCGTGGAAGGCGACCTTCGCGGAGTCGGTGTCGTCCGCGGCGCGGGCCTCGCCGGCGCCCGCCTGGCTGAGGGCGAACCCGCCGCCCGCCAGGGCGGCGCCGGCGGCGCCCGCGCCCAGGGCCGTCTTCACGAAGGAGCGACGGCCGGCACCGGCAGGGCAGCCGCCCGGGTGGGCGGGCGTTTCGGCGGACGGCATGCGGAGGTTCCCTTCGGTGGTCATGTGGTTCGTGCGCGGATCGGCCATCAGGCGGACTTCCGGATCTCCAGCAGGTCCGGAACGGGGGCGAGGTCCTCGAGGAGCTGTCCGGTGGCCCCGTTCAGCCGGTCGCGGGTGGTCGCGTCGAGGTGGTCCACGGGGGTCCAGGAGTCGCCCTGATGGGCGCCGTCGAGCAGCTTCTGCACCCGGTCGATGTCCGTGTCGACGGTGGGGAGCAGATGCGGGGCGCGGCTGGTGAGCAGGGGCGTGAGCACGGTGAGGAGTTCACGGGTGCCGGACAGGTTGGCGTCCGCGGTGGCCAGTTCGGTGCCGCTGCCCTGGTCGGTGTCGCCGGTGAGCTCGAACTGAAGGGTGTTCTCCAGGATCTCGTGGGCGCGCAGGGGCAGGTCGCCGGGGTCGAAGGTCTGCGTGGGGAACGCCTTCTGCAGCCCCGCGGCCGCGTCGGCGAGCTGCTGGGCCGGGCCCTTCAGCTGGTCGGCGGACTGGCCGTGCCACAGCCCGTACTCGACCCGGTGGAAGCCGGTGAAGTCCGGGTCGTTCACCCCGCCGGGGAGCCCGTCGGCCCGACCGTTGATCTTCTTGTCGAAGTCCTCGAAGGTGCCGTAGGCGGCGCCGAGCGAGGAGTAGGTGCGGTGGGCGGTCAGCCAGTCGGTGCGCGCGGTGTCGAGGTGGTTGCCGGCGATGTCGTCGTTCAGCTTCCCGGTCTGGGTGACGAGGGTGGCCAGGCCCTGGCCGACGTACGCCTTGTACGCCTTCAGGGGCGCGGCGAGGTCGTTCTCGGAGACGGGTACGACGGCCTTGGCTCCGCCGCCGCCGGTGACGCGGACGGCCTGGGAGGTGACGGCCTTGCCGCCGGTGGGCACGCAGCGCCAGGCGTAGCTGCCGCCGGCGACCGTGGCGACGAGGTCGCGGGTGGTCCCGGGGGCCAGTCCCTCGATCTCGCCGTAGACCGCGTTGCTGGCGGGGTCGACGAGATAGACCTCCGAGGTCTTGTTCCCGGTGTTGTGCATCTGGAAGGTCTGCCGGCCGGGCCGGGGCGCGCTGAAGCCCTTGCCGCAGTCGGTCTCCGAGACGGCGACCGTCTGGGCGCCCGCGGGCTTCGAGCCGCTGAGGGCGACGGTGAGCCCGGCGAGCACGGAGGGCACGGCGACGACGGCGACGGGCACCACCCAGACGGGACGGCGACGCTCGGGGGCGACCGGCTCGGGGGCACGCGGGGCGGGCCGGGACCCGGGCGCCTGCGCGGCGTCGGGCTTCTCGTCGGCCTTTACGGCGGTCTCGGGCTGCTCGTCGGCCTTCGCGGCGACCTCGGACACCTCCGGCGCCTTCCCCGCGGGCTCGGGCTTGGCGGACGGGGCGGTGCGCAGGCCGCGCACGAACAGGGTCATCACCGTGGCGAGATAGGCGACATAAACCGCGACCTGCAACCACGTCATCGTCGGCGTCAGGTTGAACACGCCCTGGACGAGGGTGCTGTACCAGGAGCCCGCGTCGATGCTGCCGCTCAGATCGACGGCGTACGCGCTCTTGCCGGGCAGCACCCCGCCCTCCTGCAGATCGCGCAGACCGTAGCCGAGCACACCCGCCGCGATCACGACGAGGACCGCTCCGGTGGCGGTGAAGAACCTGGTCAGGTTGATCTTCAGGACCCGGCGGTACAGGCCCCAGCACAGGCCTGCCGCGAGGACCAGGCCGATGCCGGCCCCGGTCAGCGGACCGGCGGACTCGCCCGCCGCACGGGCCGTGGTCCACAGGAACAGCGCCGTCTCCAGGCCCTCGCGGCCCACCGCGAGGAACGAGGTGACCACCAGCATGCCCGCGCCCATCGCGAGCGCCTGGGTGACCTTCTGCTTGATCTCGCCGGACAGGCTGCGGGCCGAGCGGCGCATCCAGAACACCATGGCGGTGACGAACGCGACGGAGATCACGCTGAGGGTGCCGCCGAACGCCTCCTGGGCGGTGGCCGACAGGGACGCGGCGGTGAACGTCAGCACCGCGCCGAAGCTCAGGGCGAGCGCGATCGCGGCCAGGACTCCCGTCCACACCTGGGGCAGCCGGGACTTGGCGTCCGCCCGCACAAGGGTCGCGATCAGGAGGGAGACGATGAGTCCCGCTTCGAGCCCTTCCCTCAGTCCGATGAGAAAGCTCGGAAACGCGTCATCCCACATACGGCCCTCCCCGGCACACCCCCCGCCGACGGTCGTGCAGGTTAGCGAAGGCATGCCTTACTTGTGCCGAACCATCATGACTACAGGTGTGTCGTCAATCGCCCAAGAGGTGGTAATGGAACGGCAAAAGGACCTGTGCGAGGCGGGGCGCACGGGGTCCGTGTGATCTTTCGCACGGGTCCGGGACGGGCCATGCTGGGCCCGTGACATCCGCCCGCACGACCGACGGAGGCCGTATGACGACGGAGAGCGCAACCGGGATCTCGGTGAGGCCCGTCGCGGGCCGCATCGGCGCCGAGATCAGCGGGGTCGATCTGGCCGGCGACCTGGACGGCGCGACGGTGACCGCGATCCGGTCGGCCGTACTCCGCTGGAAGGTGGTGTTCTTCCGGGACCAGAAGCTGGACCATGCCGCGCACGTCGCGCTCGCTCGGCGGTTCGGCGACCCCGTCGTGCCGGGCCGGCGCGGCAGCGCCTCGCCCGCGGACTTCCCGGAGGTCGAGACCACGGCCGACCGGCTGGAACTGGGCGGCCGCTACGGCATGGAGCACGACGAGTGGCTGCGGCGCCGACGCCACTCCCTGCTGCGGGGCTGGCACTGCGACCACGGCGCCCGTATCGATCCGCCCGCGGCGACCATCCTGCGGGCCGAGACCGTGCCGCCGTACGGCGGGGACACCCAGTGGTCGAATCTGGCCGCCGCCTACGCGGGCCTCTCGGAGCCCGTACGGCGTTTCGTGGACGGTCTGCGGGCCGAGCACCGGCTCGGCGTCGGCTACCAGGCGCGGCCCGGCGACGACGCGTATCTGCGTCATCTGCTGGACCACCAGGTGGCCTCCGAGCATCCTCTCGTCCGTGTGCACCCGGAGTCCGGCGAGCGGTCGCTGTTCGTCAACGGCTACTACGTGGAGCAGATTCGCGGGCTCTCGCGCGCCGAGAGCGCTCATGTGCTCCAGATGCTGCTGGAACAGGCCACCCGCCCCGAGTACACGGTCCGGTTCCGCTGGGAGCCCGGCAGCGTCGCCTTCTGGGACAACCGCGCCACCATCCATCTCGCCCCCGGCGATCTCGTCACCCCGGAGCACCCCCGCATCATGCACCGGGTGATGCTCGCGGGCGAGGTCCCGGTGGGTCCGGACGGCCGTCCCTCGGAGCCCGTCACCGGTACGGAGCCCGGCCGCTGGTGAGCCGGCGGCCGGCACCGGGCGCCCCCGGACGGGCGCCTCTCGGCCCCGTGGCGCCCGTACTCCCGATTGCGGTGGGTTCCTTGTCGGTTCCCTCCCCGTCGGGCGGCGACCTCGGCTAGATTCGAGCTCCGCCGATGCCGCACGCGTCGGGGGCGTCGCAGGAAGGGCTCGTGAACGGCGCATGCGCGACTTCGGGAACGCCCGGGCGGCCGCCCCAATGACGGCGTCAGGCCCGGTCATGTCGGGGGGACTTGCGGACAGCGTCTTCGACACGGCGAGCCGGGACCCCGGCCTGCCGCTGATCGCCCGCCGCATCGGTCCCGCCGAAGCGCCCTGGACCCAGATGACGGCGAGCGAACTCCGCGACGAAGTGGTCGATCTGGCCCGGGGACTCGTCGCCTCGGGCATCCGCCCCGGCAACCGGGTGGCGGTCATGGCGCGCACCCGTTACGAGTGGACCCTCTTCAGCTGTGCGCTCTGGGCGATCGGGGCCGAGGTCGTACCGATCTACCCGACGTCCTCGCACGAACAGGTCGAGTGGATCCTCAGGGACGCGCACTGCGTCGCGGTCGTCGTCGAGGACGAGCAGGGCGTCATGACCGTCGGCTCGGTCTGCGCCTCGCTCCCCCAGCTGCGGCACGTGTGGCAGCTGGACTCCGGCGCTGTGCAGGCACTCGTACTGCGGGGCCGTCCGGTGCCCGCCACCACCGTCGACTCGCTCCGCCGGATCGTGCTGCCGGACTCCACCGCGGTCGTCGCCTACACCTCCGGCACCACCGGCCGCCCCCGCGGCTGCGCCCTGAGCCACCGCAATCTGGCGGCCCCCTGCGACACGATCCTGGCCGGGTGGGGACACACCGGAGCACCGCCCGGCCAGCAGCCGGCCATTCTCGCCTTCCTGCCGTTCTCCCATGTGTACGGGCTGATGATCCAGGGGCTGTGCCTGCGCGGCGGACTGCTCATGGGCCATGAGCCCGAGCTCAACGCGGACGTCCTGGCAGCCGCGTTCCAGAGCTTCCGCCCCACCTATCTGTACGCGGTCCCGTTCGTCTTCGAGAAGCTCTACAAGAATTTCCTGCGCACCGCCCAGCAGGCGGGCCGCGGCGCCCTGTTCGAGCGGGCCGTGCGCACGGCCCAGGACTACGCCCTGGCCATGGAGCGGCAGCGGATGGGAGCGGGGTCCGGCCCCGGCATCGATCTCAAGCTTCAGCACGCCCTGTACGAAAAGGCGGTGTACCGCAAGCTGCGCGCCGCACTGGGCGGCCGGGTGTACGGCGCCGTCTCCGGCGGATCGCCGCTGAACCGTGAACTCGCCCTGTTCTACGCCGGTATCGGGATCTCCGTCCATGACGGCTACGGACTCACCGAGACGGGCGGGGGCATCACCGTGCAGCCCCTCGGGCGGGAGAAGTCCGGCACCGTGGGGCGCCCGCTGCCTGGGGTCGAGGTACGGGTGGCCGAGGACGGGGAGATCCTGGTGCGCGGGGCGTCGGTGTTCCAGGGGTACGTCAACGACGACGCCGGCACCCGTGCCACGCTGCGGGACGGCTGGCTGGCCACCGGCGATCTCGGGCAGCTGGACTCCGACGGCTATCTGTCCATCACGGGCCGCAAGAAGGAGATCATCGTCACGAGCGGCGGCAAGAGCGTGGCTCCGGCGGCGCTCGAGGAGCGGCTGCGCGCGCATCCGCTCATTCACCAGGCCGTGGTCGTGGGCGACAACCGGCCCTGTGTGGGCGCCCTGATCACCCTCGACCCCGAGTTCGTGGCGCACTGGCGCGGCGGTCTGTTCACCCAGGGCGACACGGCGGGGCGGGAGGCCCGGGAGGAGAACGCCCTGCGGCAGGAGATCACCCGGGCGGTGGCCGCGGCCAACACCACGGTGTCCCGGTCCGAGTCGATCCGGGTCTTCCGGATCCTGCCGGAGCCCTTCGATGTCGCGAGCGGACTGCTGACGCCGTCGATGAAGCTGCGCCGGGACGCCGTCGTACGCCGGTACGCGGTCGAGATCGACGCCATGTACCAGTCCTCGTCGCGCATCCCCCGCGAGCGGAGGGGGGAGGACCCGCCCGCCTGGGACGACGCCTCCGACGATGTGTTCCGCCGGGTGAGGTAGACAGGCCCGCGTCCCGGCGCGACAGGGCACGCTCGCCGCGAGTCGGGGCCCGTCACCCCGCCGACGGCACACCCGGGCGGGCGGTGCCGTTCGTTCCGGCACCGGCGGACCCGCACGGCCCGTCCACGGCCCCGCCGCCCCGATCCGGTGCACGGCGGGAGAGTGCCCCCAGGTCGTCCGGATGCGCATGCGGGGCGATACGGCGCATTCTTGCTGTGTTACCCGACCCGACGGCCCGTGACGAGGGCAGACCGATGCAAGGGAGCGCCGAGAGCGCGGACAGCGCGCCCGGGACGGCCACCGCCGTGCTGACCGGCGCCGTGGCAGACGCGATCCACGCCGCCGGCGGCCTGGTGGGCGGGATGTACCTGCGCTCGAGCACGCCAGAGGTGCTGCGTCTGGCCGTGCTCGCCGGGCTGCCCGCGAGCCTGTTCCGGCCGTGGTCACGGCTGCATCTGGACCGGCCGTTCCCCGTCGCGGACGCGTTCCGGCTCGGGGTCCCGGTGGTGCTCAACGACGCCACGGAGACGATGCGGCGCTACCCCCAGCTGGCGGCCGGGCTGCCGTTCCGCTTCGGCTCGGTGTACGTGCCCGTGGTGGGCGCCACGACGACGTACGGCGTCCTCATGGTGCTGCGCCCCTCGGGGCCGGACGCCATCGAGGCACTGCCCGATATGGACCGGATGATGGCGACCGCGGAACGCCTCGCCGAGGCCCTCGGTGCCGTGGAGAAGGCCGGGGACCCGGTGGTCTGGGACGGCCCGCCGCTGTGTGTGCGCCCCCCGGCCGCCGCCCGGCTCCGCAGCCGTATCGGGCACTTCGTCTGGGACCCGGCCGAGGCGACGGTGACCGGGGACGACACCTTCCAGGAACTGTCGGGCGGCGCCGTGCAGGACCTCGCCGGGTCGCCCGAGGCGCTCGCCGAGGCAGTCTCGCCGGACGACGCGCGCCTGGTGCTGTCGGCACTGCGAGAGACCGCGGGGGGCTGCCCGCCGAGCCGCCCGCTGCGGGTGCGGGCCAAGGACGGCGGACAGCGTCTGCTGGAGTTCTGGGCGGAGAACCCGGCGCTTGGAGGCCCGCACCGGGTCGGGGGTCTCGTGGTCGATCCGGGAACCGGCCCCGCCGCACAGGGAGCCACGGACCTGCTGCCCGACGGCGTGTTCGCCTTCGACCGGATGGGCCTGATCACCTACGTCAACCCGCGCGCCGGCGACCTGCTCGGCAGCTCGCCGCAGGACCTGGTGGGCCGGCACCTCTGGTACGCGCTGCCCTGGCTGGACCGGCCCGCGTACGAGGACCATCTGCGGGCGGCGCTGCTGGCTCCGGAGCCGGTGCACTTCCAGGTCCGCCGTCCCGTGGAGGGCGCCGACGGGGAGGGGGACGGCGACTGGCTCACCCTTTCGGTCTATCCGGGCACGGATGTCCTGACCTGTCGGGTGATGCCGTTCGGGCACACCGCCGACACGGCTTCGCTGAGCGAGGCGTCGAACAGAACGGCGGACCAGCTGAGCCCCTGGGACGCGGCGGCGCCGGTGTACCGCCCCGTCATCCTCGCGATCGCGCTGTCCGAGGCCGTGACCGCGCGCCAGGTGTCCGAAGTGGTGATGCGCGAGCTGCTGCCCGCGTTCGGCGGCCACCGGCTGGCCATCCATCTGCTGCAGGAGCGGCATCTGTACCTGGCCTGGGAGACGGGCTTCCCGGCCGGGTACCTCGCGCAGTTCGACGGAGCAGGGCTCGACGCCAGGCTGCCGGGGGTGGACACCCTCACCACGGGCCGCCCCCTGTTCTTCGAGTCGATGCAGCAGTTCGCGGCCGCGTACCCGGCCCTCCCGCTGGACACCACCGAGGGCTCCCGGGCCTTCCTGCCGCTGATCGCCTCCGGACGGCCGGTGGGCTCCTGCACCCTCGGCTTCGAGAGCCCCCGCGTCTTCAGCGACGAGGAGCGCACGGTGCTCACCGCGCTGGCCGGGCTGATCGCGCAGGCGCTGGAACGCGCACGGCGCTACGACTCCGAGGCCGCCCTCGCGCGCGGACTGCAGGAGGCCCTGCTGCCGCACCGGCTGTCCACCCACCCCCAGGTGGAGACGGCGGGTACCTATCTGCCCGGCACCCAGGGCATGGACGTGGGCGGCGACTGGTACGACGTCATCGAGGCCGGCGACGGGCTGGCCCTGGTCATCGGCGACGTCCAGGGGCACGGGGTGCAGGCCGCGGCCACCATGGGGCAACTGCGGAGCGCCGTCCGGGCGTTCGCCTTCGGCGACCACGCCCCGCACCAGGTGATGAGCGGCACCAACCGGCTGCTGATCGACCTCGATCCGGGCCAGTTCGCCAGCTGCTGCTATGTCCGGCTGGACCCGGTCACGGGGCACGCCCGGGCCGCGCGGGCCGGGCATCCGCAGCCGCTGCTGCGCCATCCGGACGGTCGCACCGACGTCCTCGACCTGCCCGGCGGACTGGTGCTCGGAGTGGACCCCAAGGCCAGCTACCCGGTGACCCATCTGCGGCTGGAACCCGGTGCCGTGCTCGCGCTGTACACCGACGGCCTGGTGGAGCGGCCGGGAGCCGACATCGACGAGGGGGTCGAAGCGCTGCGCGCCGAGTTGTCTCGCGCGAAGTACGACACCCACCGCCGGGGCGGCCTGTCGCTGACGGGGATCGCGGACCGGCTCACCGAACGGGCCCGGCACACGGCGGACCGTCCCGACGACATCGCGATCCTCCTCGCGACCCGCCTCCACGGCACGGAGGGCATCGACGACGTCCTCGGTGAGGCGTAGCGCGAACGCCGCCGTGCGCGGCGCGAGTTCCGGCCGGTGGTGCGGGCGCCGCCGACGTACATCGCGCCATCCGCATGAACATTCCCGGGTGCGAGCCGCCCCGAGGTGATCCCGGGCGCGGGGCGCCGGACGGCGTTGCGATGATGTTGTCCGCAGGCCCGGCCGTACCGCCTGCGGCCTGGCATCGAGAGGCAGGAGAACCCCTTATGACCGCCGTTCGTGGAACGTCCGTGGACATCCCCACCCCGGACGGTACGGCCGATGCCTATCTGGCCTACCCGGACGACCACAGCCCCCACCCCGCGGTCCTGCTCTACATGGACGCCTTCGGACTGCGCCCCGGTCTGAAGGCGATGGCCGACCGCCTGGCCGGGAACGGTTACACCGTCCTCGTCCCCAATCTCTACTACCGGCACGGGCGCGCTCCCGTCGTGGAGCTGCCCGAGTTCATCGACACGTCCGAGCGCCCGGAGCTCTTCCAGCAGCTCATGCCGCTCATCCAGGAGCTGACGCCCGACGTCGCCGACCGCGATGCCGACGCTTATCTGCGCTGGCTGGCCGACTGCCCGCAGGCCGCCGACGGGCCCGTCGGGGTCACCGGCTACTGCATGGGCGCCCGGCTTTCCCTGCGTGCCGCCGGCACCTACCCGGAGCGCATCGCCGCCGTGGCCGGCTTCCACGGCGGACGGCTGGCCACCGACTCCCCCGACAGCCCGCACCTGGTGGCCCACCGCATCACCGCGGAGGCCTACTTCGGCCACGCGGACCACGACTCCTCACTGCCGCCGGAGCAGATCGAGCGGCTGGAGAAGGCACTCACGGAGGCGGGAGTGCGCCACCGGTGCGAGGTCTATCCCGACGCCCCGCACGGCTTCACCCAGGCCGACACCTCGCACTACGACGCCGAGGCGGCGGAGCGCCACTGGACGGAGCTGCTGGCCCTCCTGGACCGCGCCCTGTAGGAACGGTCCGCGCGACGGGGTGAGGTGACCGCCCGGGCAGGTCTTCGAGCCGTGCCGGGGCGGGCGCCCGCGGTCCGAAGCCCGGTGCGCCCGGCCGGATCAGGCGGGGGGTACGACCGCCACGGGGCAGGGCGCGTGGTGCAGCAGCGCGTGCGCCACCGAGCCGATGCGCGCTCCGACGGGCAGGCTCGCGTGCCGTCCCACCACCACGAGCTGAGCGCCGGCGGCCGCCTCCAGCAGGACCTGGCCCGCGCTGCCCATCTCCACTTGCTCGGTCACCGGTACGTCCGGGAAACGTTCCCGCCAGGGCCGTAGCGCCTCGTCCAGCGCCTTGCGCTCGTACGGTTCCAGACCGCCGGCCTCGTCGAGGAGCTTCAGCGAGGCCGGGCTGTAGGCGAACACGGGCGGCAGGCTCCAGGCCCGTACGACGCGCACGGCCGCTCCGCGGGCCGCGGCGGTCGCGAAGGCGAACCCGAGGGCGGCCGCGCCGTCCTCGGGATCCCCGTGCTGGCCGACGACGATCTGCCGGCCCGCCGCCTCGGCCGTGGCCCGGTCGTCCGAGCGCACGAGCACCACCGGCGCGGCGGACTCGGCGATCACCTGCCGGCCCACCGAGCCCAGCAGGAAGCCCACGAGGGCGCCGTGCCCGCGCGAGCCCAGCACCAGCAGTTCGGCTGCGGCCGCCTCCGCCGTCAGCGTGTCCACGGACCCGCCCTCCACGGCCTCAGCCGTCACGGTCAGCCCCGGGTGTCGTTCGGCGATCGTCGCCCGGGTCTCCTGCGCGAGCTGCCCCGCCCACGCGGCCTGGGCGTCCCGGTCGGCGGTGGGGGCGAGGTCGTACGACTGCCACTGCCAGGCGTGCACGATCCGCAGCGGGAGGTCGCGGCGTACCGCCTCGCGGCCCGCCCAGGCCGCCGCGGCGACGCTCTCCGGTGATCCGTCCACTCCCACGGTGACGGGGCGGGTCATACGGCTGCCTCCTCGTTCGCGCTCCGGTGATCACACGCTACCGGTTTCGATGCTCGCCGGGTTCCGAGGCGAAACCGGTCGATCGAACATACGATGGGCGAGACGCGAAGAGTTCGGGGCGGGAGACTCTATGACACAGGCTGCCGGTGCAGCTGCACGGACCGTCATCCTGACCGTGGACGACGATCCCGGGGTGTCGCGCGCCGTGGCCCGTGATCTTCGGCGCCGGTACGGCGAGTCGTACCGCATCGTGCGGGCCGAGTCCGGCCAGAGCGCGCTGGACGCACTGCGGGAACTGAAGCTGCGCGGCGATCTGGTGGCCGTGATCATGGCCGACTACCGGATGCCGGAGATGAACGGCATCGAGTTCCTGGAACTGGCCCTGGACGTCTACCCGGGTGCCCGGCGGGTGCTGCTGACCGCCTACGCGGACACGAACGCGGCCATCGACGCGATCAACGTGATCGACCTCGACCACTATCTCCTCAAGCCGTGGGACCCGCCGGAGGAGAAGCTCTACCCGGTCCTGGACGATCTGCTGGAGGCGTGGCGGACCTCGGACTACCGGCCGGTGCCCACCACCAAGGTGGTCGGGCACCGCTGGTCGGCACGGTCCGCGCAGGTCCGCGACTTCCTCGCCCGCAACCAGGTGCCCTACCGCTGGTACTCGGTCGACACCCCGGAGGGCAGGCGGCTGCTGGCGGCGGCCGGGGAGGACGGGGAGCGGCTGCCGCTCGTCGTCACCCCTGACGCCACCCCGCTGGTCGAGCCGGAGGACGCGGAGCTCGCGGAGCACGTCGGGCTGGCGACGAACCCGACCGCCGAGTTCTACGACCTCGTGGTGATCGGCGGCGGGCCCGCCGGGCTCGGGGCCGCGCTGTACGGGGCGTCGGAGGGGCTGCGGACGCTCCTCGTGGAGCGGTCCGCCACCGGCGGACAGGCCGGGCAGAGCTCCCGGATCGAGAACTATCTCGGCTTTCCCGACGGGGTGTCGGGCGCCCAGCTGACCGACCGGGCGCGACGGCAGGCCAAGAAGTTCGGCGCGGAGATCCTCACCGCGCGGGAGGTGTCCGCCCTGGAGGTCAACGGGGCCGCGCGGATCGTGCGGTTCTCGGACGGGCCCGCCATCTCCGCGCACAGTGTGATCCTGGCGACCGGTGTGTCCTACCGGCAGCTTGCGGCCCCGGGCCTGCGGGATCTGACGGGGCGCGGGGTCTTCTACGGCGCGGCGCTCACGGAGGCCCCGGCCTGCACGGGCCAGAACGTGTACATCGTCGGCGGTGCCAACTCCGCGGGCCAGGCGGCGATGTTCCTGTCCCGCAACTGCAAGTCGGTCACCCTGCTCGTACGCGGAAAGTCCCTGTCGGCGTCGATGTCGCACTATCTGGTCCAGCAGATCGCCGAGACGCCGAACATCGTCGTGCGCACCAACACCGTGGTGGACGCGGCGCACGGCACCCAGCACCTGGAGCAGCTGACGCTGCGGGACGTGTCGACGGGAGAGACCGAACTCGTCGACACACCATGGCTGTTCGTGTTCATCGGGGCGGCTCCGCTGACGGAGTGGCTGGAGGGGACCGTGCTGCGCGACGACCACGGCTTCATCCTGACCGGCCCCGACATGACGTGCGACGGGCAGCCGCCGCCGGACTGGGAGCTGGACCGGCCCCCGTACCACCTGGAGACCAACGTCCCCGGTGTGTTCGTGGCAGGTGACGCACGCGCCGAGTCCGCCAAGCGGGTCGCCTCCGCGGTGGGCGAGGGCGCGATGGCCGTGATGCTCGTCCACCGGTATCTGGAGCAGTCATGAACCCACAGCCCGGGGAGCGGACATGAGCAGCCGGCCGATGTTGTGCGACAAGGCGGAGCTGAAATCACTCTTCCTGTTCGAGAAGCTGAGCGACGAGCAGTTGGCGCGGCTGTGCCGGGAAGGGCGCGTGGAGGAGTTCGAGCCCGGCCCGGTGTACACCGAGGGCGACCCCGCCACCTGCTTCTTCGTGCTCCTCGAAGGCACGCTGGTGCTCTCGCGGCGGGTCGGCGACGACGATGTGGAGACCAACCGGACCTCGCAGCGCGGCGTGTACTCGGGCGCCTTCCAGGCGTATCTGGGCGACCGGGCGCGGGCGGCCCAGTACAACGCCTCGATGCGGGTCACCGAACCCTCGCGGTTCTTCATCCTGCCCGCCGAGACGTTCGCCTCCGTGATGCGGGACTGGTTCCCGATGGCCGTGCATCTGCTGGAGGGGCTGTTCTTCGGCATCAAGAACATCCAGCAGGTCGTCAACCAGCGGGAACGGCTGCTGGCGCTGGGCTCCCTGTCCGCGGGTCTCACCCATGAGCTCAACAACCCGGCGGCCGCGGCCGTGAGTGCCACGTCGGCGCTGCGCGAGCGGGTGGCCGGGATGCGGCACAAACTCGGGGTGATCGCGGCCGGGCGGTACGAGCCGGACGCGCTGCTGACGCTGGTGGACATCCAGGAGCGGACGGCGGAGCAGGTCGCGAAGGCCGTCCCGCTCAGTCCTCTTGAGGCATCCGACCGCGAGGACGCCATCGGCGACTGGCTGGACGGCCACGGCATCCAGGGCGGCTGGCAGCTCGCGCCGACCTTTGTGCAGGCCGGCCTCGACACGGACTGGCTGGACCAGGTCGAGGCGGCCGTGGACGAGGGAACCCTGGAGGGCGCGATCCGCTGGCTCAACTACACGGTCGAGACCGAGCTGCTGATGAACGAGATCGAGGACTCCACGACCCGGGTCTCCACCCTGGTGAACGCGGCGCGGCAGTACTCGCAGCTCGACCGGGCCCCGTACCAGGTCGTCGATGTGCACGAACTCCTCGACAGCACCCTGATGATGCTCTCCGCCAAGCTCGGCCCCCGGATCACCGTGGTCAAGGACTACGACCGCACCCTGCCGAACATCCCCGCCTACCCCGGCGAGCTGAACCAGGTGTGGACCAACCTCGTCGACAACGCGGTGTCGGCCATGAACGAGGTCGACGGGGACGGGACGCTGACCGTGCGAACGGCGCTCGACCGGGATCGGCTGCTGGTCGAGTTCCGTGACACGGGTCCCGGCGTGCCGCCGGACATCCGCGGCCGTATCTTCGACCCGTTCTTCACCACGAAGCCGGTCGGCCAGGGCACCGGACTCGGCCTGGACATCTCCTGGCGCATCGTCGTCAACAAGCACCACGGCAGCATGGACGTCCGATCGGAGCCGGGGGACACCCGGTTCCAGGTGTGGCTGCCGCTCACCGCCGCGGCCTCCGACGTCCCGCAGCAGAACTCCGGCACGCAGCCCGGTTCCGAGACACCAGTGGAGGCATCATGACGACAGCCAGCGGGATCGATCCCAGCGTCCCGCCCGGCGGCACGGGCTGCGCGGAGTGCGACGCGGCGGGTGGGTGGTGGGTCCATCTGCGGCGCTGCGCGCAGTGCGGGCACATCGGCTGCTGCGACGACTCCCCCGCCAAGCACGCGACGGCCCATTACCACGCCACCGGGCACCCGGTGATCCGCAGCTTCGAGCCGGAGGAGGACTGGTTCTGGGACTACACCACCTCCGAGTTGTACGAATCGGGGCCCGAGCTGGCTCCCCCGGTCTCCCATCCGCTCGACCAGCCGGTACCGGGGCCGGCGGGCCGTGTCCCGGCGAACTGGGCGGACACGCTCCGCTAGTGCCGTGAACGGAAAGGTTCACCGGCTCGCGACGCCCGGCACGGGACCGGGCGCGAGTCTGACGGCCCGTCGGCAGCCCCTGATCCCCGGCTGCGGCGAGCCGGGGCGAGTCGAGGTGCCCGACTGATGGCCGAAACCACGGAATGTGTCGGATGCGGCGGCGCGGTTGCGCCCGACGGCGTCTGCTGGCACTGCGGCTTGGCGCAGCCGGCCTTCCGTGCGCATGTGGAGATCACCGTGGGCGCCGACGCGGCCGGGGTCAGCGACCGGGGCCACCGGCGGGAGGTCAACGCGGACGCCCTGGCGCTGGCCGCCACCGGACTCTGGACGGTCGGGGTGGTCTGTGACGGGGTGTCCCTGTCACCGCGGCCCGAGCGTGCGGCCCGGGTCGCCGTCAAGGCCGCGGCGGCTGCCCTGATCGCCCGGCTGCGGGAGGGACAGCTCCCGGAGGTGGCGCTGGCCGAGGCGGCCGGGCGCGCGGGCCGGGCGGTGAGCGCTCTGGCGGCCGTGCGGGACGGCGCGCCCGCCTGTACGTTCGTCGCGGGCGTCGCCGGTCCGGAGGGGATCTGGAGCGCCTGGATCGGTGACAGCCGGGCCTACTGGCTGCCCGGCGAGGGGCCGGGCCTGCTCATGTCCGAGGACGACACGGGCGACCACGACGCTCTCACCGCCTGGCTGGGCGCCGACGCCGGGCCGGTGACCGCACGGGTGCGGGCTCACCGGCCCCGGGTACCCGGCCGACTGCTGCTGTGCACGGACGGTCTGTGGCGGCATCTGCCGGACGCCGCCGGGCTGCTGAGGTTGCTCGGGCGGCAGGGGCGGAACGTACTGGCCGATGCGCGGGCACTGGTGAGCCGCGCCCTGGACGCGGGCGGCGAGGACAATGTCACCGCCGCGGTCATCCGCGTGGTGCCGGCTCCTCTCGGGACCTGAGGGGTGCCCGGTTGCGGCGCAGCGGGCCGCCGTGCAGGGGTGCGGTGTGCCAGCGGGCGGTGAAGGTGCCGGCGCCCGGGGTGTCCGCGTCGAGGGTGCCGGTCACGGTGAGCCGGTGCGGTGTCTGCAGGAACACGACGTCGAACCGCAGGGTGTCCGGGTCCGTCCAGCCGCCGCTCACCGCCGTGGGGACACGCCCCTCGTCGAGGGCCCAGCCGGAGTCGGGGACCCGCAGCACGAGGCGGTCGTCGCCCTCCACCAGGGTCACCGTCCAGCCGCCGTCCGGGCCGGAGATCTCGGCCGCGGTCAGGCCGGGCTGGTCGGCGCAGCGGCCGCCCTCGGGCGTGAGCCGGGCCCCCGACCAGAGCCCGGAGGCCGTCCCGGGCGCGGGATGGGCGGCGACCGGGGGCAGGGCGAGCCCGTCGAGACGGTGCTGGAGCGCCTTGTCCTCGTCGGCGCGGTCCGGGAGCGGGTCGGGGCCGAACGCGGGCAGCAGATGGCGCCACACCGCGTCGAGCAGCTGCTGCATCTGCCCGGTGGCCGCGGTCGTGGCGATCACGGCGTCGTGCTGGGGCAGGACGATGCAGAACTGGCCGTAGGCCCCGTCGCCGCGGTATCCGTGCTGCGACATCCAGAACTGGAAGCCGTATCCGTGCTGCCAGTCGGAGCCGATGCCCTCGAGCGTGCCGTCGGCGGTGGGGATGTGCGGGCGCGTCGCCTCGGCGACCCAGGACGACGGCAGCAGGCGCTTGCCCTCCCAGACACCGTCCTGGAGGTACAGCAGGCCCAGGCGGGCGATGGCGTCCGTGGTGGCGTGCAGTCCGCTGAAGCCGAGGTCGCGGCCGCGCGGATGCTGGATCCAGGCGACCTCGCCGATGCCGAGCGGATCCAGGATCCGGGGGCGCAGATACTCGGTGAGGGACTGGCCGGAGCAGCGCTGCACGATCGCGGCCAGGGTGTAGGTCGCGGGCTGGTTGTAGGCGAAGACGGTGCCGGGGTCCCGGTCCGGCGGGATCAGCAGAAAGCCGCGCACGGGTTCGGCCCGGTCGGTGCCGAACGCCTGGTCGTTGGTCTCGGCGAGGTGCCCGCTCGCCATGGACGCGACGTGCCGGACCAGCATGGCGCGGCTGCGCGGGTCGGTGATGTCCGCCTCGAACTCCGGGAAGTACGAGATGACGGGCGCGTCGAGGTCGAGGAGCCCCTCGGCGACGGCCACCCCGGCGGCCGTGGAGGTGAAGCTCTTGCTGAGCGAGTACAGCAGATGGAGGCGGTCGGCGGCGTACGGTGCCCACCAGCCGGAGGCCACCAGCCGGCCATGACGCAGGATCATGACGCTGTGCGGCTCGATGTCCGGGGCCGCCTCCACCGCGTCGAGGAACGCATGGATCCCGCGGGCGTCGACGCCCTGCTCGGCGGGCGTGCCGACGGGCAACGGACGGGTGCTCATCCGACGGGCCTCCTGGCGGTCGCGGGTGGTGGGCACGGCTGCGGTTCGATGTATCCGCCATCCTTGCTCTGTCCGCCATCCTTACCGTCCGGTCGGGACATGTCCATGATCCCGACGGAAAGTGGCCTCGGGGGGGCGGTTCCGCTGTCCCGTTTTCGTGTCCGCGGACCGGGAACCCGCGTCGTTATGGTGCATATCGGATACACGATGATGACTGAGCAGGCGGGCCCGCGTGCGCTCGTCGACCATGTGGTGCGCGCCGAGGAGGCCGGTTTCGACTTCTCCGTGATCTCCGACCACTACTTCCCGTGGCTGCGGGAACAGGGACACTCGCCGTACGCGTGGAGTGTGCTGGGCGCCGCCGCGCAGGCCACCTCGCGGATCCCGCTGATGACGTATGTGACCTGCCCCAGCGTGCGCTACCACCCGGCGGTGGTGGCCCAGAAGGCCGCCACCGTGCAACTGCTGTCACAGGGCAGGTTCCGGCTGGGTCTCGGTTCCGGTGAGAACCTCAACGAGCATGTGGTGGGCCGGGGCTGGCCCTCGATCGAGGTCCGGCACGAGATGCTGGAGGAGGCGATCGGAATCATCCGCGATCTGTTCGGCGGCGGCCATGTCAGCCGCCGCGGCAGGCACTTCGACGTCGACTCGGCCCGGCTGTGGGACCTGCCGGACCAGCCACCGCCGATCGGTGTCGCCGTCTCCGGCGAGCGGTCCTGCGCCCTGGCGGGCCGGCTCGCCGACCTCGTCATCGCCACCGAGCCGAAGCGGGAACTCCTCGCCTCCTTCGACCGGCACGGCGGCGAGGGCAAGCCCCGGGTGGGGCAGCTGCCCGTATGCTACGACCGCGACCGGGACGCCGCGGTACGGCGGGCGCACGAGCAGTTCCGCTGGTTCGGCGGCGGCTGGAAGGTCAACTCCGAGCTGCCGCACCCGGATTCCTTCGCGTCGGCCACGCAGTACGTCAGGCCCGAGGACGTGGCCTCCTCGATCCCGTGCGGCGACGACCCGGCGGACTTCGCCGAGGCCGTACGGCCCTACGCCGAGGCCGGGTTCACGGAGATCGCACTCGTACAGATCGGCGGCGACTCACAGCCCGAGTTCATCGAGTGGGCGGCCAGGGAACTGCTGCCCGCGCTGCGGGAGTCGCTGCGCTGAGCCGCACAACACGGGTGCACCGGGGCCCCGTTGACGGTACACCGCCATAATGGGCGGGTGATCAACTCTTCCCCCACCCCCTTCCCACCGTCCGAACAGCACGTCCCCGTCGTCATCGTCGGCGCCGGACCGGCCGGGCTGACCCTGGCCAACATCCTGCGGGACGCCTCCGTCGACTGCGTCGTCCTGGAGGCCGAGAGCCGGGAGTTCATCGAGCAGCGGCCCCGGGCGGGGTTCCTGGAGGAGTGGGCGGTGCGGGCCCTGGAGCGGCACGGGCTCGCCGGGGGGCTGCTGGAACGGGCACCCACGCACAGTTCCTGCGAGTTCCGCATCGACGGCGAACGGCACCGCTTCCCCTACACGGAGATCTCCGGCCATCACCACTTCGTCTATCCCCAGCCACTGCTGGTGACCGACCTGGTACGGGAGTACGCGGACGTCAGGGGCGGGGACATACGGTTCGGGGTGCGCGAGGTCGAGCTGCACGACATCGACACCGAGCGGCCGTCGGTGTCGTACACCGATCCCGGCTCGGGCACGCGCCGCCGGATCGCGTGCGCCTTCGTCGCCGGGTGCGACGGGGCGCGCGGGGTGACCCGGGCCGCGCTGCCCGCGGAGCGCTCCCACCTCGCCCGGCTGGACTACGGAGTGGGCTGGCTGGCGCTGCTCGCGCAGGCGCCGCCGTCGTCGGACTGTGTCGTCTTCGGGATCCATCCGCGTGGTTTCGCCGCCCATATGGCCCGCGGCCCGCAGGTCACCCGCTACTACCTGCAGTGCCCGCCCGGCGACGACCCGGAGAACTGGCCGGACGAACGCGTCTGGTCGGAGCTGCGCACACGGCTGGCCGTGACGGGGTCACCCCCGCTGACGGAGGGCCCGCTGATCGAGAAGCGGGTGCTCGACATGCACAACTACGTGATGCAGCCGATGGCGTACGGGAGGCTGCTCCTCGCGGGCGACGCCGCACACCTCGTCGCCCCGATCGCCGCGAAGGGCATGAACCTCGCCCTGCACGACGCGCTGCTGCTCGCCGACGCGCTGATCGCGTACCACCGCACGGGCGAGAGCGAGGCGCTGCGCGGCTACTCGGCGGCCTGTCTGCGCCGGGTGTGGGAGTACCAGGAGTTCTCGGAGTGGTTCTCCGAGCTGCTGCACGGTCCTTCGTCCGGCGATCCGTTCCGCGCGGGCAATGCGACGGCCCGGCTGCGGCGGCTGTTCCACTCCCCCGCCGCGGCGGCCGCCTTCGCCGAGTCGTACATCGGCGCACCCCCTACCCGTAACCCAAAGTAACCTACTGGCCAGTAGTCGAGGAAGCGTGTTTCCGCACGTGTGAGCGGATGTTCAAGCCGCGCACCCGGTCCGCGAGAAATCCGGCGCGAAGAAATCTCCTTTCTTTGAACACCCACCGTCACGTCCGCCGTACATCCGGGAAACCGGAGAGTCTGGTGCGCAGCAAGGGGTGACGATGGACCACGGGCAGGCCTCCACCGAGGAGCTGATTGCCGGTCGGTACCGGACGCTCGAAGTCGTCCAGCAGGAGGAGGGACGGACCGTCGGGCTCGGCTGGGACGTCGAGTTCGGGCGGCCGGTCACGCTGGTCGGGTCGCGGCTCGCCCCGCTGACGCCCGAGGCCGGCATACGCCGCACGGTCGCCCGGATCCTGCGCGACTCGGAGGCGATGCAACTGCTGTGCCCGGACGGGGCCGCCACCGTCCTCGACGTGATCGCGGACAACGGTGTCCTGTGGACCGTGACGGAGCGGATCGAGGGCACGCCCCTGGGCGAGATCCTGGCCCGAGGGCCCCTCAACCATGTGCGTGCCGCCCGGATCGGCATCGGCATCCTCGATGTGCTGGAGGCCGCCCACCGCAGGGGCATGACCCATGGCGACCTGAGCCCCGGCCAGGTGTTCGTGCGGGAGGACGGCGGGGTCGTGGTGACCGGGTTCGGGCTGATCGGCGCGTCCGTCACCCAGCGGGTCACCGCGCCCGCGTACGCCTCCCCCGAGCAGGCACGCGGGTCGAGCGCCGGTCCCGCGGCCGACCAGTGGGCGCTGGGCGCGCTCCTGTACGCGATGACGGAGGGCCGTCCGCCGGTCAAGGACCGGGGTGACGCCGAGGCCACCCTGCGCGCCGTGGACCGGCTGCCGCTGCGCACCCCGGTGAGGTCCGGCCCGCTGACGCCGGCCGTGACGGGACTGCTGCGCCGCAGCGCCCTGGAGCGGGTGCCGGAACCGGTGGTGCGTGCCTCCCTGGAGCGCATCCTGAACGGGGACCTGGCGGAGTCCGCCGAGCAGACGCCGGCGACCGGCCCCAACGCCGCCCTGCTGGTCGCGCACCGGGCGGGACGGGCCTGGAGCAGGCCGGCCGTACGCCGGTCGGTGCTCGCGGGGGCGGGACTGGTGGTCGTGGCCTCGTCCGTCGCCGTCCTGGCCACGGCGGGCCACCACGGCGGCGCCCCCACGGCCGGCGCGGAGTCGTCCCGTTCCGGCCCGCCCGCCGTCTCGGCGGCCCCGTCCGGCGACGGCGCCGGACGGACGCCCCCCACGGAGGCGAGCAGAACGGGGACCGCCTCCCCGTCCGCCTCCCCGTCCGCCTCCCCGTCGTCGAGTGCCCCCAGTGCTCCGCAGCCGGACCTCGAGCGCTTCGTCGCCGACGAGGGCTTCTCCGTCGACCTGCCACGGGGGTGGAAGCGCCTCAGCACGACCCGGGCCGCCCAGGACACCTACCGGGTGACCTTCGGCGCGAGCAAGGACCCGCGCACCCTGACGGTCACCGCCGGCGTGCACCTCGGCGACGACCCGGTCGCGGTCTGGCAGAACCTGGAGACGTCCCTGCGGAGCACGGACGAGGACTTCGCGCGCGTGGGCACCATCCGCGCCGTGACCTACCAGGGCTACCCGGGCGCCGACATGGTGTGGCTGTCCACGGTGGACGGCGTCCGGCTCCGTACCTACGGCCGTGGCTTCCTCACCGGTGGCGGCCGCGGTTTCTCGCTGCGCTGGACGACCCCCGCCGCCGACGCGAACAGCAAGGCCGACCAGCGGACCCTGGACGCGATCCTGCGCGGCTTCCGGACGACATCGGGGTGACGGCGGGGCCGCCGGCCCCGGGGCCGCGCACCCGCTCCCGTGCACCGGCGCGGCGGGTCACCGACGGTCCTCGGGGAGACGGCGGTCCGACGCCCGCAGGGCGAGCCAGTCGGCGACCGCCTCCGCGATCGCCTGCCCGGTCTCCAGTTCGATGAAGCCGAACTGGCCGCCCTGATTGCACTCGAGGAACCACCACAGCCCGTCCTCGTCCTCGGCGAAGTCGAAGGCCGCGTAGGCGAGTCCGGACAGCGCCAGATACTCGTGCACCGACTTCGCGACGCGCTCCGGCACCGCCGTGACCTCCCAGGAGTACCCGGTGTCGCCGTAGCGGCCGTCGATCTGGTCCGGCGCGGCCCTCTTGCGCGCACCGAACAGACGGGTGCCGACACAGGTCAGCCGGATGTCGGCCCGCTTGGGGACATAGCGCTGGAGCAGGACGGGGCCCGCCGCCACGGCGGAGAAGTCGGTGTCGGGCCCGATGAGCGTGGTGGGCAGCGCGAGTTCCGGGGCGTCCGGCGGCGGCCCCGAGGCGGACTTCACCACCACCTCGCGGTACTCCTCGGCGAACTGCGCGGCGACGCGCGGGGCGGTGGTGATGACGGTGGGCGGCACGGCGAAGCCGCTGAGATGGGCGATCCGCAGCTGCCACGGCTTGTAGCGGGCCTGCTCGGCGTTGCGGGGATGGTTCATCCAGCGGGTCGGGGCCGAGAAGAGCATGCCGTACAGGGCCTGCCGGGTCTCGGCGGTCAGCCAACGGGAGGCGTGTGCCGCGTGGGCGGCGGGCTCGCCGGGCCGGCGCACCCACACCGAGCGGAGCCCGCCCATGCTCAGCACATGCCCGTTGACCGAGAGATGGCCGTCGAAGTCGCCGTGGGCGTAGTCGGCGGCCAGCACCGCCTTGCCGGGGAGGTCGGCGGGATCCAGCCGCATCACGGGGACGCCCCGTTGCAGCAGCACGGCCACCGCCAGGTCCGCGGTCACGTCCTGCTCCGACGTGAGGATGAGAACCGTCATCCGGGTGCGGGCCGTCAGTCGTCGAAGTGCGTCTGGGAGCCGGCGGTGGACGTCGTCGTGCCGGCCGCGTGGAGCAGCGCCCGGTCGCTCACGGCGGGCCGGCCGTCGGGCAGCACGTTCAACTGCCGGGAGGCGTCGAAGCGGTACGGCGTCACCGTGACCGGAACCCCGCGGGGCACGGCGTAGTTGAGGGTGAACGGTCGCACGAAAAACCTCCACGGTCCAAAGTTGTCTCTTCTCAGCCCTTTACGTCCTCAACCCGTAAGGAATTCATCACTTTCCGCCACATCAGGGTGAAGGTCATCACATTGTCAGGACCTGGCCGTCGCCCTCCGGGGAACTCTCCGGCACGCCGGATGCGCACTGTCGGTGCGCTCGGCAACAATGCGGGGTAAAGATCATCTCGCCCCGGGGCGGGACGACCGCCCGCCCGCGCCCTCGAAAGGCTGACCGATCATGACGCGCCCTCGGCTCAGTGTCCGTGCTGCCGAAGTGCTGCGCCTGATCATGGACCAGCGCATACCGGTGTTCCTCACCGTGCATGCCAACGGCCGCCGCCGCTACGGGTGTTGGGAGGCCGACGGCCGTCATGCGGCACTGCCCACCGACGAGTGCGAGGCGCTGCTCGTGGCCGGTCGGATCGTGCTCGGGGACCCGTTGGTGGACCGGGCCAAGACCACCTACCGGGTACGGGCCGCGGCGCGGGGCACGACCCGCGCCGGCCGCTCGGCCCTGACGGCATGACACCCTGCCGGACCCGGTTCTACCAGCGGTCCTCCACCTGCTCCTTGACACGCCGGTCGTACAGGTCCTCGATCGCGTCGAGCGTCTCCTGCGACAGCGCGGGAAGCCTCGCGACCGCCGCGTTGGCGCGGGCCTGGTCCGCCGAACGGGCGCCCGGGATCACGGTCGTCACACCCGGCTGCTGGATGATCCAGGCGAGCGCCAGCTGGGCCGGGGTGAAGCCCTCCGGGGCCAGCGCGGCGAACTCCGCCGCCGCGTCCACGCCCGTCGCGTAGTCCACACCGGAGAAGGTCTCGCCCTGATCGAAGGCCTCGCCGTGCCGGTTGAACGAGCGGTGGTCGTTGGCGGCGAAGACCGTGTCCTTGGTGTACTTCCCGGACAGCAGGCCGGAGGCGAGCGGCACCCGGGCGATGACGCCCACGCCCGCCTCCCGCGCGGCCGGAAGGACCTCGCGCAGCGGCTTCATCCGGAACGGGTTCAGGATGATCTGCACGCTCGCCACATTCGGGCGGGCGATCGCGGTCAGCGCCTCGGCGCACGTCTCGACGCTCACACCGTACGCGGCGACACAGCCCTCCTCGACGAGCGTGTCGAGGGCGTCGTAGACCTCGTTGGAAGAGTAGACGGGTGTCGGCGGGCAGTGGAGCTGCACCAGGTCGATCTGGTCCACGCCGAGATTGCGGCGCGAACGGTCGTTCCAGGCGCGGAAGTTGTCCATGACGTAGTTCTGCGGGACCTGGTCGACGCGGCGCCCCATCTTGGTCGCCACCAGCACATGCAGGTCGGGCCTGCCGAGCAGGACGGCGGCGATGGTCTGCTCGCTGCGCCCGTCGCCGTAGACATCGGCGGTGTCGAAGAACGTCACGCCGGACTCGGCCGCCGCCTCCAGCACCTCGTGGGCGGTCTTGTCGTCGACATCGCCCCAGTCCGCGCCCAGTTGCCAGGTGCCGAGGCCGATGACCGACGCGTGCTGCCCCGACCTGCGGAATTCTCGTTCCTCCATGCGGCCAGTGTGTCACTCGGGCCCGCCCGTGCACGGGACGCCCCGTCCAGCGCGCCGCCGGGGCGCGCTCCCACCGGTGACGGGCACCGCCCGGAGCCGGCCGCCGGCCAGGGCACCAGTGCCTCGGCAGGTGATGGCCCGTGAGGGAGCGGCGTCATGGGGGTCCCCCTGCTCGAGCGAAGCCGAGAGCTCGGGGGAGCGCGCTCTGGGAGTACCCCCCTGCCCGAGGAGCTTGGGGAATGCCGGCCGGAAGGCCTCGTACTGGATGTACTCGGGCTTTCGGCCGGTGCGGCGAGAGCTCGTGCCGGGCGTCGCGGCGGGCGATCGTTGCCCACCGGAGCACTAGATTGGGGTCGCACCGACCGAGGAGACGCCCATGCCCGCCCGCCCCCGTCTGCTGTACGTGACCGACCTGGCGTATCCGGCGCGCGGGCGGCGCTACTGCGACGAGGACATCGACCTGTCCTCCCGGCTGCGCGCGGACTTCGACATCGCCCTGTGCCATCCGCTGGACGCCGCCGCGCTGATGGACGGCTTCGACGCCGTCGTCATACGCAACAGCGGACCGGTGCTGCACTACCGGGCGGCCTACGACGCCTTCCGCGCCCGCGCCGCCGCGCACGGCACCCGGGTGTACAACCCGCTGACCGGACGGGCCGACATGGCGGGCAAGGGGTACCTGCTCGATCTGACCGAAGCGGGCTTCCCGGTCATACCCACGGTGGCCCGCCCCGAGGACCTCGGCCTGCTGCCCGAGGCGGCCCGGTACGCAGTGAAGCCGAAGGCCGGGGCGGACTCCATCGGTCTGGACTTCGTGCCCCGTTCCCGGCTGGCGGAGCTGACCTGGGGCGACATCCTGGTCCAGCCGCGCATCGACTTCCGTTACGAGGTGTCCTTCTACTACGTCGACGACGCCTTCCAGTACGCGCTGCACGCCCCGGACCCCGAGCGGCGCTGGGTCCTCGAACCCTACGAGGCCACGGACGCCGATCTGGCCTTCGCCCGGCGCTTCATCGACTGGAACACACTGGACCGAGGGATCCAGCGCGTGGACGCCTGCCGCACCCGGGACGGGGATCTGCTGCTGGTCGAGCTGGAGGACCTCAACCCCTATCTCTCCCTCGACCTGGTGCCCGGCCGTACCCGGGACGCCTTCGTCGCCGCGCTGACGGCCTCGCTCCACCGCTGTCTGGAGCCGACGCCCCACGGGTGAGGCCCGGCCCGTCGCCCGGTCGGCTCGGGGCAGCCGTGGCCGCCTACGAGCCAGAGGGCGCGGACGGCCGCGCCCTCTGACGGTGTCGCCGGTGCGGCGGTGGGCTCAGGCCGGCCGGCGGCTCTCCAGCCGCAGCTCGACATCGATCTCCTGGTCGCCCGCCACCACGCCCAGCTGCTGGACGACGAAGGTCTCGTCCAGAGCCTGGCGCAGACGCTCCACCGCCCGGGGCTCACCCTGCAGTTCGGCCTTCACGGAACCGGACAGGGGCGGTGCCGACGTCCTCCCCGGGGACTCGCCGGGGGACGCCGAGGTGTCGAACGTGCCGGTCCACATCGTGGGCCGGGATCCGGAGGTCTCGTGCGGTGTGTCGGTGGCGCAGCGGTCGGAGCCGAAATGCCGGCACAGTTCGGCGAACAGGCTCCCGGCGTCCGTCGCCGAGCAGTCGCTGACCACCACCTCGACCTGTGGTACGTGCGCTACGGGCGAGTTCACGGCCGCTCCTCTCCTTCATGGCCGGCGCGTCCTTCGCGGGGCGACGCGGGTACCCCTCCCCCGGCTCCCCATGCACGACGGTACGGCCGTGGCGGCGGGTGCGCCTGTCGGGGAGCCGGCTGTGAAGTGAGCCGTAAGGTCCCTGGTCAGCGCCGTCCGTGAGCTATGTTGAAGGTCCGAGGGACATGAAGGAGGCGGTCCGGTGCCATCGCCGCAGCAGACACGCGCGCAGGCGTCTGCGATCACTGCGGGGAAGACGGCCCCTGAGGCGGGAGCCAGCTCGACGTCCCAGCTCAGAGAGCTGTTCGACGGTCCCCGCCTGTCTCCGGGGCACCGCCGGATCGCCCAGTATCTGATCGAGAACATCACCGAGGCGGCGTTCCTGTCGATCACGGACCTGGCCGAGCGGGTGGGCGTCAGCCAGCCCTCGGTGACGCGTTTCGCGGCGGCCGTCGGCTTCAGCGGTTACCCGGCGCTGCGGGAGAAGCTGCAGGCCATCGCCCTGAGCACGCTCGGCACCCCGAGCCCCCCGGCGGAATCGCGCAGCAACGAGCTGCAGGCGGCCGTGGACGCCGAGATCGAGAACCTGGAGAACCTGCGCCGCGACTTCGCCGACCCGGACCGGGTGATCCGCGTGGGGCGTGCGCTGTCGGAGTCGACGCCGCTGACGGTCATGGGCCTGAGGATCTCCGGTTCCCTCGCCGAGTACTTCGCCTACGGGGCCCGGCGGGTCCACCCCGATGTACGGCTGGTGACCCGTGGCGGCACGGTCGCCTACGACGCGCTGCTCCAGTCACGGGAGGCGGGCGGCACCTGGGTGCTGGCGTTCGGTATGCCCCGGCACGCTCAGGAGAGCCTGACCGCGCTGCGGGTGGCACGCAGTGCGGGGCTCAAGGTCGCCCTGATCACCGATCTGGCACTGGGGTTGCTGGCCGACGAGGCCGACGTCGTCTTCACCACCGGCACCGGCTCGCGCCTGGTCTTCGACTCCTACGCCGCCCCCGGCCTGATCGCCGCCGCGCTGCTGCAGGCCATGACCGACGCCGACCCGGAGCGGACACAGGCCCGGCTCGAGGAGTACGAGCAGATCGCCGACCAGCATCAGTTCTTCCTCAAGGACTGATCCGGTCCCTCCAACCTCAAGTCTTCCTCAAGGGCTCGCGGGGGCCGCATGCGCAAGACGGGATCAATCGCACCAAACCTCAGATGAATTTTTTCATGTCCTTGCGTAACCACCGGTATATATAAATACTGCTCGCGGATCGTGACCCGGGCTTCCCCTCCCGGCCACGCCGACCGGACCACCGGGGCCGTCCGCTCCTACCCACGGGCGCCGGGTGTCCGGCCGGGCCCTGCCTGCGCGGGCGTCCATGGCGGCGGCTCCGGCCCTCCCCTGGCCGGAGCCGCCCCCAAGCTGCCGTACATCCTGAGCCGACGTGACCCGGAAGCGAAGACCATGGCCTTGACGACGTACTCGCCGATCAGCTCGGACTGGCCGTGCCAGGTCAAAACACCAGGCAGCTACGACTGGGAGCGATCGGCCACCAGATGGCTGCGCGAACTCGTCCCCGCCCGCTACGGCAGCTACCCGGCCCTGATCCGCCATCCGGTCCTGCTCGCCCGGCATGCGCAGATCCAGGTGCACCACGAGGTCCGGGTCGCCCGGACCGCGCTGCAGACGGCGCGGGCGGAACTGCCCGCACTCGGTCTGCCCGAGTCGGTCATCGAGCACACGATCCGGCTCTACGCCGCCGAGCTGATGCAGCTCCAGCACATCGCGCGCAGCGTGCGCGCCGTCACCCAGGCCCTGGTGGACAGCAGCGCCGCGCGCGGCCACTGACCGCTCCCCGCAAGCCCGTTCCCCTCGCGACCGTCCGGGGCATTCGGCCCGGGACGGGCACTGTCCGCCGCGAAGCCGGGCATCCGTAGGAGAGGACGACTCCTACGGATGCCCGGAGCTGTGCATGGACTCCATGAGCTGGACCGTGATCGCCGTCATCGCGGTCCTCGCGGCCACCCTGCTCGGCGTGGCGATCGCGCTGCTGCTACGACTGGTCCGTACCCGCCGCGATCTGCGGCGTGCCGGACTGCCGACCGGGCCCCGCTGGGTGTTCTGGGGCGCGGTCCTCTATCTGGTGCTGCCGACCGATCTGCTCCCCGATCCCGTCTACCTCGACGACATCGCCGTACTGCTGCTGGCCCTGAGGTCGATGCGGGCCGCCATGCCGGTGCGGGAACTCCCGGGCGGCGACGGCGCGTTGCCCGACTGACCGGCGACGGCCCGCGCGACCGTGCCCTGCGCGGTCGCTCGGCGGCTCCCCCTCCTGCTCCTCACTCTCCCTGGCGACTTTCTCCGCGTGGGTGCAACCCACGTACCCCTGCGGCGCGTACAGATGATGCCGGCGCCCGTATCCGGGGCGCGGTCCGGGCCGGGAACCGGTACCGGGAGAAGGAGACTGGGAGAGAAGAGCTGATGGTCTCAGCAACGGTGGGCAAGGGCACGGCGCTCGGCGCCGTCCTGCTGTCCCTCCTGGCGGTCCCCGCGCTCGCCGCCACCACGACGGCCGCCCCCGGACACGCCCCCAGGACGGCCACGGCCGAGCCGCTGCCGGCGCCCGACATGGCCGCGCTGGACGATGTGCTGCGCACGGCGCTGGCGCAGGGCGCCCCGGGCGCGATGGCCCGCGTCGACGACAACGGCACTCAGTACACGGCGGCGGAGGGTGTCGCCGACCGGTCCACCGGGCGAGGCATCGGCGCGACGGACCGCTTCCGGATCGGCAGCGTCACCAAGAGCTTCTCCACGGTCGTCCTGCTGCAACTCGTCGGCGAGGGCAAGCTGGACCTGGACGCCTCGGTGAACACGTATCTGCCGGGGCTCCTGCCCGACGACCGGATCACGGTGCGGCATGTGCTCAGCCACCGCAGCGGTCTGTACGACTACACCAACGACATGTTCGCGCAGACCGTGCCGGGCTTCGAGGCGGTGCGCAACAAGGTCTTCTCCTACGAGGACCTGGTGAAGCTGTCGCTGGCGAAGCCGCGCACCAACGCGCCGGGCGCGGCGTACTCGTACTCGAACACCAACTTCGTCGTCGCCGGCATGCTCATCGAGAAGCTGACGGGGCACTCCGTGCGGACGGAGTACACCCACCGGATCATCGAGCCGCTGGGACTGCACGACACGTTCTACGTCCACCCGGACACCGCGATCCCGGGGCCGCACGCGAACGGCTACCTCACACCGGACGAGGCCGGCGCGGCCCTGGTGGACTCCGCCGAGCAGACCGTGTCCTGGGCGCAGAGCGCGGGCGCGATGATCTCCAGCACCCGCGATCTGGACACGTTCTTCTCGGCGCTGGTGCAGGGCACGCTGCTCCCCGCCGAGCAGTTGACGCAGATGGAGCAGTGGGAGCCGGTCACCAGCACCCAGGGCTACGGGCTGGGGCTGCGCCGCCGTGACCTGTCGTGCGGCATCTCGGTCGTGGGTCACACGGGCACCGTCCAGGGCTACTACACCTACGCGTTCACCTCGCAGGACGGCAGACGCACCGTCACGGCGCTGGCGAACACCTCCAACAACGGGTCGGTCCTCAACACCATGGCCCGTACGCTCGAAGCCGCCTTCTGCGGCGCACGGGCGACCACGGTCGTCACGCGGGGCGCGGCGCCGACCGAGCGGCACGAGGACATCGCACCGGCCATCACCCGCCACTGAGAGATGCGTGCGGCCGAGGTCCCGCCCCCGGCCGCACGGCGCATGCCGGCGCCCGTACCGGAACTCAGGCGGCGTGCCCGGCCCCGCAGGGCGCCGTCACTCCTCCCTGCCGGGCTGATGGTTCGGCCGCCGGTGCAGCGGCTGCTCCGGGGCCGGGCGCGGCTTGACCGGCGGGATGTCGCGGGTCTGCGGCTTGTCCGCGTCCACGGTGAGCGGTTCACCGTGGTGGTGGATCACCAGCGGACCACCGCTCAGCAGGGTGTACGTGGCCGTGGTGCGGCCGATCTCCACCCGCAGTCGGCAGCCCCGCACTTCGAGCGTGAAGGCGAGCCGGCCGAACTGCTCCGGCAGCCGCGGCGCGAACGCGAACCTCTCCCCGTGATGGCGCAGTCCGCCGAAGCCCGCGACGAGCGCCATCCAGGTACCCGCCAGGGACGCGATGTGCAGGCCGTCGCGGGTGTTGTGCTCCAGGTCCTGCAGGTCCATCAGCGCGGCCTCGTGCAGATAGTCGTAGGCGAGCCGCAGATGGCCCGTCTCGGCCGCGATGACCGCCTGGCAGCAGGCGGACAGGGACGAGTCGCGCACGGTGAGGGGTTCGTAGTAGGCGAAGTTGCGCGCCTTGTGCTCCGCGTCGAAGGCGAGACTGCACGTGTACATCGCCAGGACCAGGTCCGCCTGCTTGACCACCTGCTTGCGGTACAGGTCGAAGTAGGGGAAGTGCAGCAGCAGCGGGTACTGGTCGGGGCGCGTCGAGGCGAAGTCCCAGCGCTGGTAGCGGGTGAATCCGGTGTGCTGCTCGTGCACGCCCAGTTCGTCGTCGTAGGGGATGTGCATCGCCTCGGCGGCCTCCCGCCAGGCGGCGCTCTCCTCCTCGTCGACGTCCAGCTCCGCGGCCCGGCGTGGATGGCGTTCGACGGCGTCCGCCGCGGCGAACAGGTTCGCGCGGGCCATCAGGTTGGTGTACGTGTTGTCGTCGGCGACCGCGCTGTACTCGTCGGGGCCGGTCACCCCGTCGATGTGGAACGTGCCGTGGTGGTCGTGATGACCGAGCGAGCGCCACAACCGGGCCGTCTCCACCAGGAGTTCCACCCCGGTGTCCCGGTCGAAGCGCTCGTCGCCGGTGGCGGAAGTGTAGCGGACGACCGCGTCGGCGATGTCGGCGTTCACATGGAACGCGGCGGTGCCCGCGGGCCAGTACGCCGACCCCTCCGAGCCCTCGATGGTCCGCCAGGGGAACGCCGCGCCCCGCAGGCCCAGTTGGACGGCCCGCTCCCGGGCGGCGGGCAGGGTGTTCTGCCGCCAGCGCAGCGCCTCGGCGACCGCGTCCGGCGAGGTGTAGGTGAGCAGGGGCAGCACGAACATCTCGGTGTCCCAGAAGGCGTGACCGTCGTAGCCGGATCCCGTCAGTCCCTTGGCGGGGATCGCCCGCTGCTCGGCCCGGGCTCCGGCCTGCAGCACATGGAACAGGGCGAAGCGTACGGCCTGCTGGATCTGTTCGTCGCCGTCGATCTCGACGTCGGAGCGCGCCCAGAACTCGTCGAGGTAGCCGCGCTGTTCGGCGAGGAGGGCGGACCATCCCCCGCTCGTGGCGGCGGCCAGCGCCGCGTCCACCTGGTCGCTGATCGCGGGCAGCGAGCGGGTGCCCGACCAGCCGTAGGAGACGAACTTCTCCACGCGCAGCCGTTCGCCCGGGTCCAGCACGGTGGCGATGGTGAGGCGGGCGAGGTCCTCGTTCGCCTCGCTGTCGGTGGTGGTCGGGTCGGGGCCGCTGACGAGGTGGTCGGCGGCGGCGCCGACCCGCAGGCCGCTCCTGCGGGTGCGGTGCACCAGCCGCAGCCGGCCGCTCTTCGCGAAGTGGTCCTCCGCCTCCAGCGGCGACTCGAGGACCATGGCGGCCCGTGGGTCGCCGTCGTGGCCCGGCAGTTGCTCGTTGGCGACCAGTTCCGACTGCACCACGATCCGGGCCCGGGCGTCGACGGCCTCGACCTCGTAGGCGACGGCGCCGATCGCACGCTGGGTGAAGGAGACGAGCCGCGTGGAGCGCACCCGGACCGTCGTACCGGCGGGTGAGGTCCATTCGCAGGTCCGGGTGAGGGTGCCGGCCCGCAGATCGAGGACGCGCTCATGGGAGTGCAGCCGGCCGTAGCGCAGGTCGAAGGGCTCGTCGTCCACCAGCAGACGGATGATCTTGCCGTTGGTGACGTCGATGACGGTCTGCCCGGACTCCGGGTAGCCGTAACCCGCCTCCGCGTACGGCAGCGGATGCCGCTCGTGGACGCCGTTGAGATAGGAGCCCGGCAGTCCGTGCGGCTCCCCCTCGTCGAGGTTGCCACGCCAGCCGACATGCCCGTTGGACAGCGCGAACACCGACTCGCTCTGCGGCAGGACGTCCGGATGGAATCCCCGCTCGCGCAGTACCCAGGGTTCGGTGGCGTACGAGGCGTGCGTGATCACGACCGCTCCCCCAGTTCCGCGAGATCCCGTACGACGACATCGGCGCCGTGCGCCCGCAGCGCGTCCGCCTGGCCGACGCGGTCCACGCCCACGACGTACCCGAAGTGCCCCGAGCGCCCGGCGTCCATGCCCGCCAGCGCGTCCTCGAAGACGGCGGCGGCCTTCGCCTCCACGCCGAGGTCCTGGGCGGCGGCGAGGAAGGTGTCCGGGTGCGGTTTGCCCGGCAGCTGCCGCTCGGCGGCCACGATCCCGTCGATGCGCACGTCGAAGAGGCCCTCGGCGCCGATGGACCGCAGGACGTCACGGCAGTTGGCGCTGGAGGAGACGACGGCCGTGCGCAGCCCGGCTGCGCGTACGGCCTCGATGTAGCGGATCGTGCCCTCGTACGCCTCGACACCGCGAGTGCGGATCAGTTCCAGCAGCAGTTCGTTCTTGCGGTTGCCGAGGCCGTGGACCGTGTCCCGGTCCGGCGGGTCGTCGGGGGCGCCCTCGGGCAGCCGGATGTCGCGGGAGGCGAGGAAGGTGCGGACACCGTCGGCGCGGGGCCGCCCGTCGACGTACTCGTCGTAGTCGGAGACCTCGTCGAAGGGACGGTAGGACTCCCCGTCCCGTCGGCGCAGAAAGTCGTCGAACGTCTGTTTCCATGCGGCCGCGTGGACGACGGCGGTCTTGGTGATGACCCCGTCGAGGTCGAAGAGGCAGGCTTGGATGCCGTCCGGAAGACCGAGCTCTGTCATAGGAGTCACCTTCCCCCATGAACGCCGCTCAGGGGGTGGTGAACCCCACATTCCGCCGGGCGTCCACCGCGGTCGGCGCAGGGACGCCCGGCCCGTTCGCCCCTCTCGCGTTCCCGTGCGCCCGAGTGGTCCAATGTCCTGATCCGGCCCGCCGCACCAGCGGGCTCCCCTCGACCCGGCAGCGAGCGCGGACACCTATGACCTTCGACGACCTTCTGAAGCGGGCCGCGTCCCTCGGGCGCCCCGGCCGCCGCGCGATCCTCGGCATCACCGGCAGCCCGGGCGCGGGCAAGACGACGCTCGCCGAACGACTGGTCCGGGAGCTGAACGGCGACGGGCCCGCATGGGTGGCGCACGTCCCGATGGACGGCTTCCACCTCGCGGACGTCGAGCTGGACCGCCTGGGCCGCCGTGGCCGCAAGGGCGCACCGGACACGTTCGACGCGGCCGGGTACGCGGCGCTGCTGCGGCGCCTGCGCGAGGAGCACGAGGAGGCGACCGGCGAGATCGTGTACGCGCCGGGGTTCGAGCGGACGCTGGAACAGCCGCTCGCGGGAGTGATTCCGGTGCCGCCGTCGGCACGTCTCGTCGTCACGGAGGGCAACTACCTGCTGCTGGAGACGGGTTCCTGGGCGCGGGTCCGGCCGCTGGTGGACGAGGTGTGGTTCTGCGAGATCGCCGAGACCGAACGCGTCCGGCGGCTGGTGGCCCGCCATGAGGAGTTCGGCAAGGACCATGAGACCGCGGTGGCGTGGGTGGCCGGCACGGACCAGCGCAACGCGGACCTGGTGGCGACGACCCGCCACCGCGCGGACCTGGTGGTGCCCGAGACCGCGCTGCCCACGGCGAGCGGTTCCGCGGCCCGGCCGTAGGCTGCAGCCGTGGGTCTGGGCATCACCGTCATGGCCGTCGACTGGACGCGTCTGGAGGCGGTTCCGGCCGGGGAGCGACTGGACCGGCTGTACGGGGAGTCGGACGCGGCGGTCGTGGACGCCGGCTGGTTCTGGCCGACGTCCCGGGGCGAGCCGTGGTGGGGTGTCCACGAGTTCCGCGACACCCTCGGTTCGTACAAGCCCCACTTCTGGGCCGGGGAGGTCTGGGACGACGTACGCGAGCACGCCGTGCCCGAGCTGCGCGACGCGCTGGACGGCTTCCTCGTCGGGCTGGGGATCCGGTGGGACCCCGAGGAGGAGGACGCCCCGCACGACTCGGAGTCCTGGCGGTCGGAGCTGCTGCTGTGCCGCACTCCGGCCGAGGCGTCGGCACTGGCCCGGCTCTGGGCGCGGGCGGAGCCGCTGGTGGACGAGGTGCGGGAGCCCTTCGACGCCCATGCGGCGCGCGGTCCGGAGAAGTGGATGTCGGACCATGCCGAGTTCGCGTCGCTGCTGCGCGGATGGGGCGAGGTGGTCGTCGAGGCGGACCGGCGCGGGTGGGGGGTCGTCGGCCTGCGCTGCTGACCTCACCCCCGACCGGCCCGGTCCCCCGGGTTCATCCGTGCAGGGTGAGCAGCGGCTCGCCGTGCGCGTCGCCCGCCGGGTCGCCGATCGTGGCCGTGAAAGCCTCCGTGCGTACGGTCAGTCCCTGCTCGGAGTGGTCGAAGGCCGGGGCGAACGGGCCGCCGGGGCCGTAGCGCACGGCGAAGAGGTGCAGTTCCTCCGGGGCGCCCGGGGCCGGTCCGGCCTCCAGCGCCGTTGACGCGACAAGATGGCGCCAGCCCTCGTCCGGGTCGCCGTACACGCGCGGGTCGGCCGCCAGGGCGAACGCCGCCTCCTCCTGGGTGAGGTGTGAGCGCGCGTCGAAGGTGTCGGCGCCCTCGGGGTGCGTCAGACGCAGGGTGCCCGCCGACGCCGTCTCGCCCTCCGCGGTCCTGCGCACCCGGTCGCCGTCGTCCGCGGCGTACGGCATCCCGGCCAGCAGATACGGCGTCCCGCCGCTGCGTTCCACGGCGACCGTGACCCACAGGCGGGTGCCGTCGGTGACGTACAGGGACCGCACATGACGCAGGACGTGGTCGCGGTCCACGACGGGCTGGGTGACGAGTCTGGCCGCCAGCCCGTCCGTACGGACGTCCCGTACCCGGACCGCGCCCATCGGCCGGCACAGCAGAAAGCCGTCGACGACCGGGCCGAAGCCGTGCCGGCGGTCGACCGCGGCCGGCAGATAGTAGGTGCCCGCCGCCTCGACCAGGGCCGGGGTCATCCGGCCGTCGAAGGCCACCGAGACGGCGCCGGCCCGGAGTTGGTGGCGGGCGACCGCCGCCGACGGCGCCCGGTGCCAGCGGGTGGGGTCCTGGATCTGCCAGACCAGCATGAAGGCGAAGTGCCCGTCGACGCCCCCGTCGGGCTGGGTCGCGTGCCGCCCCCAGCGTGTGTCGCCCCGATAGCGGCCCAGGTCGGCGCGGATACGCCGGCTGAAGTAGCGCAGCCCCAGCACGGCCTCGAAACCGCAGTGCTGTTCGCTGTAGCGCGGACCGCCGATGTCGAAGCCGCCGTTGGTGAGGCGGGCGTCGATGTAGCGGGCGAGTGCGTCGCCGTCCTCGGCGAAGACGTCCTCACCGCTCACCCGGTGCGCCTGGGCGAGGAAGGAGAGCGAGATCGGGCCGTAGTTGTTGTCGTAGGCGCCCTTGTGCTCGGGCGGCAGCAGCGCGCCCCGGTCCGGCACCCGGCGGGCGTGGATCTCGTCGGCGTACAGACGCAGCGCCCGCTCGCGGACCCGCTCGCCCTCGGGGGCCGGCAGATGGCGCGCCATCATCAGCCCGCCGACCACACAGCCGATGGCCTGGTTGCCCGCCTCCTGCGGATTGAAGAAGGTCGCCTCGGTGAGCCGGCGCCAGTAGCCGTGCGCCACCCTCGTGAGCGCGGCCAGCTGTTCGACGTCGAGGAGCCCGTCGGCCGCGTCCAGGACGTTGACCGCCTGGAGCAGCGCCCACACCGTGCTCGGCCAGTCACCGATGGGGTGCGCCCCCGGCGCCAGGACGTAACGGGCGTACGGGAGACCCGAGTTGCGCACGGTGAGATTGGGATAGCCCGGGTTGTCCTCGGTGAACACCCGCTCGCGCAGATGGAAGGCGAGGCTGCGGCGGACCGCCTCGGCCTGCCTCGGGTCCCCGGTCCGCTGCCAGGCGAGCGCCAGCAGCGAGGTGATGCCCAGCGAGGTGTCGCCGATGTCCAGAAGAGCGGCGGGGTGTTCGAGACTGCCCTCGGGGGTCATGCGCGCGAGAGCCTGTTCCCCGACCACGGCGAGGACGGCGTCGTAGGCCTCCGGAGTGTCCGCCAGATCGTGCAACGGACCACGCTGGTAAGGGAGATGCACGTCGGTCAGCCCTTCCTTGCCGGAGGTCGCCGGTCCCTCCGGCAGCTTCTCCGGGAGGACGGGAGGGCAGATGAGCGCCGGAAGGAGCGCGAGCGTCGACGGGGCGAACTTCGCGCCGTACGACGCCGGTCCGGTCCGGTCCGGTCCGGTCCGCGAGGAGGGTGACGGCGCGACCGTTCCTGTGAGCCGGGCCGACCGCCTTCACCCCGAGGACATGTCCCGGTCGCCGGGCCCTCGTCGAGGGGACACGGCACGGCCGTACATCTTCACGTAGGCATCACATGACCCGACGGGCGATCCCCTGACTCATGGGTCATCGAACCCGCCGCGTGTCACCGCCGTTCGCACACCCCCCTTGGCCCCACGGCCGAAGAACTCCAGAGAGGCACCCCCATGCCGTCATCCGCCGGGCACCGCACCACCGGCCGACTCGCCATGAACAGACGAGGGTTCTTCAGGACCTCCCTCGGCGCCTCGGCCGGCGTACTGGCCGCGCCCGCCTTCGTCACCTGGCTGGCCGCCGCCGACGCGAAGGCGGCCACCGCGCCCGCCGCGTTCGTCGACGACTACCGGACCAACGTCCCGGCGAACCTGACGCCCGAGACCAACGCCGTGGTCCGTGTGCTCGGCGGTATGACCCAGGTGTGGAAGACGGGCGGTGCCTGGAACACCGGCGTCCCGCTCCGGCCCGACGTGCTGCGCGCCAATATGCGCTACTGCTCACGCATCACCTCCGCCCGCTCCGACGCGCAGGCGAAGGAGGCGTTCATCTACGACCGGCAGCACCAGAGTTACGCGCTGATCGCCGGCCTGGGCCCGCTCGCCGGCTACTACCGGGAGGGCGCCAAGGCGGTCACGTCGATCACCCAGGCACCCGACGGCACGCCCGCGACGACCGTCAACGACGCGGTGCCGGCCGACGCCCCGGCCGGGTCGGCGCTCGGCGCGGGCGCGCACGACTCCGCGCTCGGCAAGGTGGCCGAGCTGGTCGACACCGTCCGCGGCCCGTACGCCTCGGGCAACCCGGCCAAGTACGCCTACCGGTACCCGCGTCCGTGGCGGATGAACGAGCACAGCGAGGTCGTCGACACCGGTCGGACCGATGCGCTCGGCTACCCGGTCTACGAGTCCGACGTGGTCGTCGCCCCGCAGTTGCTGCGGCAGCGTGGCACCTCCCCGGTCGACGACGGCGGTTTCCCGAGCGGCCACACCAACGCCTTCCACCTGGCCGCCCTCGCCTACGCCTATGCCGTGCCCGAGCGCTTCCAGGAGCTGGTGACCCGTGCCCTGGAGCTCAGCCACACCCGGATCATGGCGGGCATGCACTCCCCCGTCGACGTGATCGGCGGGCGCATCATGGCCACCGCACTGGCCGCCGCCACCCTCGCCGACCCGGCCAACGCGGAGCTCAAGGCCGCAGCGCGCGCCCAGGCCCTCGCCTACTTCGAGGCGCGGACCGGGACGACGGCCGACACGCTCTACGCGTTCGCGCACTCGGCGGGCACCGCCACCGACCCGTACGCCGACCGGACCGCCAACGCCCGTGCCGTCCAGCCCCGGTTGACGTATGTGCTGACCCGGCACGGTCGCGGCACGGCCCTGACCGTACCCAAGGGGGCGGAGGTCCTGCTGGAGACGCGGCTGCCCTACCTGGACGCGGCGCAGCGGCGCGAGGTGCTGCGGACGACCGCCCTGCCCTCCGGCTATGTGCTGCTGGACGGGTTCGAGCAGTGGGGGCGCCTCGACCTGTTCGCGGCGGCGGACGGCTACGGCTCCTTCGACTCGGACGTGTGCGTCACGCTCGACGCACGCTCCGGCGGCTTCGGCGCGCACGACAGCTGGCGCAACGACATCGACGGCTTCGGCTCCCTGACCAAGCGGGGCAGCGGGACCCTGACCCTGACCGGTGCCAACCACTACACGGGCGGGACCGTGGTCGAGGACGGCACCCTGGTCGCCGCCTCGCCGGGCGCCCTCGGACACGGCGATGCGCGGGTGGCGGGCGGGACGCTGCGGACGAGCGGCGCCGTCCGGGTCCGCGGTTCCTACACGCAGGCGGCCGCGGCCACCGTGGACGTGACGCTGCGGGCGGGTCGTACGGCGCCGCTGACGGTGGAGCGGCGTGTGGTGCTCGACCGCGGCAGCGTGCTGTCGCTCCGGCTGGACGAGGAGCGGCCGCCGGCACCGGGAGCCATGATCCCGGTGATCGCGACCCGGTCGCTGCGGGGCCAGTTCGGACGCGTGACGGTCGCGTCGGACCGCTACCGGGCCGTGCCGGTGTACACGGCCCAGGGGCTGGCCGTACGGCTGCTCAAGCGGTAGGCGGCCGCCACACGGTGACGGGCGTGTCGCGCGAGGGGAGCGCACGACACGCCCGTACCGCGTATGCGGGAACGGCAGGCGTACGGCTCAAGGGTGAGCGGCCGCCGTACGCCTGCCGTGCCCGCCGCCGCACCCGCTAGAGCGGGGTGCGGGACTCGAGGTCGCGGCGGGTGTCGTTGCCGTAGACGCCCGTCTCGTCGCCGCGAATGCCGTACCAGAGCTGGAAGCGGGCGACCGCCGCAGCGAGCGTGGCGTCGTAGCGGCCGTCGGTGGAGCCGTTCTTGTAGACGTCGGGGATGCGCAGCAGGCGCTTCTGCAGATCGGTCACCTCGGGCCCGCTGTCGCCCTCGCGCAGGGTGCCGGCGCCGTCGGGGTCGGTGCCCTGCCGCTGGACGGGCGCGGAGGCCGAGGCGGAAGCGCCGGTGACGGGCGGCCGGGCGGGCGGGGCGGCTGCCCGGCCCGAGGCACCGTCGTTCCCCGCGCCGGGCAGCAGAAGCGCGGCGCCGAAGCCGATCAGGGCGGCCGCGGTCACCCCGACCGTGATGGCCGCGCGGCGCAGGGTGAGCCCGTCGTCCACGGGTCCCTCACGCCGGGGCCGGGTCTGCCGGCGGGGGGCGGCCGGCACCGGGGGCAGTTCCTCCGTCGCGTCCTCGGTGGATTTCGGCTCGACATGGACGACGATCGGTTCGTATGCGGGCTCCGGTGGACGGGCGTCGCCCTCGCGGAGCTGTCTGACCAACTCGGCCAGCGCCTCCGTGCGGCGACGACGCATCACATACGTGGGTTCCAGTACCGGGCGCCGCACCGGCTGGACCTGCTCGGGCGGTGTCGACACACTGCTCTCCTTCCGTCCCCGCGGCCGTGGGCCCATCCCCGGGGAGTGATACGTGCAGGCATGCCGACCGGTTCACCGGGAAGCCACAGTTTCGAACAGCGACCGTCGGTCCGCGGTGGCGCGCCCCCTCGCGCTCTATACCCCCTAGGGGTATAGTGCCCGCATTCCGGATCGCCAAGGAGAGGGCGCCGCATGTGGGACGCCATCAGGCACGCGCTGTCCATCACCGGTTCGATGACCTGGGAGATCACCTGGGCGCTGATCCTCGGCTTCACCCTGTCCGCCGTGGTGCAGGCGGTGGTGCGCCGTTCGACGGTCGTACGGCTGCTGGGTGACGACCGGCCCCGTACCCTGACCCTCGCCGCGGGGCTCGGCGCGGCCTCGTCCTCGTGCTCGTACGCGGCGGTCGCCCTGGCGCGCTCCCTGTTCCGCAAGGGCGCCGACTTCACGGCGGCGATGGCCTTCGAGATCGCCTCCACCAATCTCGTGGTCGAACTCGGCGTCATCCTGGCCCTGTTGATGGGCTGGCAGTTCACGGTCGCGGAGTTCGTCGGCGGACCGGTGATGATCGTCGTCCTCGCCGTGCTCTTCCGCGTCCTGCTGCGCGAACGGCTGTTGCGGCAGGCCCATGAGCAGGCCGAGCGGGGGCTGGCGGGGTCGATGGAGGGGCACGCGGCGATGGACATGTCGGTGGGCGGCGAGGGCGGCTTCCTGCGCCGGCTGCTCTCCCGCCAGGGCCTCACCTCCGTGTCGCACATCTTCGTCATGGAGTGGGCGGCGATCCTGCGGGACCTGGTGGTCGGACTGCTGATCGCCGGCGCGATCGCCGCCTGGGTGCCCGACGACTTCTGGCGCGCCTTCTTCCTGACGGGCCATCCGCTCACGGCCCGGCTGATCGGACCGCTCATCGGGCCGCTCGTGGCGATCGTGAGCTTCGTGTGCTCGATCGGCAACGTCCCGCTCGCGGTGGTGCTGTGGAAGGGCGGCATCAGTTTCGGCGGGGTGATCGCCTTCATCTACGCCGACCTGCTGATCCTGCCCATCCTGAACATCTACCGGAAGTACTACGGGGCCCGCACGGCCGGATTCCTCCTCGTCACCTTCTACGCGGCGATGGTGGTCGCCGGGTACGTGGTCGAGTTCCTCTTCGGCGGCCTCGGCCTGGTCCCCGACCGGTCCCGTGCCAGGATCCCCGAGGAGGGCGTCAGCTGGAACTACACGACCTGGCTCAACATCGCGTTTCTGCTGCTCGCCGCCGCCCTGCTGGTGCGCTTCCTGCGCACCGGCGGGCCCGCGATGCTGAAGATGATGGGCGGCGCCCCCGACCACGCGGAACACACGGAGCACACCGGGGCACACGAAGGCCACCACTGACCGCCTTCACCGAAGACGGGCGTTGCCGGGATCACTTCCCCGCCGAGGCGGCGAGATCCGATGATGGCCCGATGAGACGACAGGCGAACGCCGAAGAGGACTGGGCCTCACAAGCGGACCCCCTGCTGGCCCTGGCGCAGAAGGACCTGGGGTTCTACGGCCGCCGGCGGGACCGGGCCCGGCTGCAGCACTACGTCACGGAGATCGGCGCCCTGCTCGCCACCTCCTCCACGGTCGTGGCGGCGGCCCTGCACGCACCGGCCTGGCTCACCGCACTGATCGCCGGCAGCGCCGTCTTCTTCACCGGGATGCGCCAGTTGTTCAACCCCGCGCCCCGCTGGGTGCTCGCGTCACAGTCACGCGAGACTCTGCGCCGGTCCGTCGACCGCTATCTCCTGCTCCCCCCGTCCGAACGCGACAGGACGGCGCGGGCGTCCCTGCACGCGGCGATCGAGGAGGTCGGCACGAACGAACTCCGCGAGTGGTCAGAGGCCCAACACCAGCGCACGGCACCACCGTTGCCGACTCAGCAGACCTGACGAATGGCGGCTCGGGATCCCGAGCCGCCGGGACGCCTTGTCCTCGGCGAACACGGCCTCCGCCGGGGACGTCCCGGAGCCCCGCACCTGCGTCATGACGCCCCACCACCTCACCACCGAACGAACATTCGACCATGGAGGCGGTCATGGACCCGCCCGTCCGCCGACGCCGCACCCAAGGGCGGCCACCAGGGGGCGACCTCAGCCACGACGGTTAGCCTCGGATGCGCCCGAGACAGCCCAACGACCCTTCCAGCAGACTGTTCCGAGTACTCGTGCACGCCGCAGCACCACTCAGTCATTGAACGGAAGAGGGAGCCGTGAAAGGTCCGCGTACACCGCGGTCGGTGTACAGCGTCGAGGTGCAACGAGGCGGTCCAGAGGGGTGGCACTCCGACCGCGCGCAAGCGGTGCTGAGATCGCGCACCCTTTGCACGACGAGGAGTGGGGCGTGCGTCGCTTCTTCGTGCGGGATCCCGACGGGCGGGTGGTCACCGCGCTGAGCCACCGGTGGTGTGCGGGGTCACCCGGATGCCGACCGTGCCCTGCTCGCCCCGGCGCAGCCTGCTGCCGAGGAGGGTGAGCCGGCCGAGGATGCCGTACTTGCGGGCGATGAGTCCCCGGTACCGGGCGGTGGCGGCCGGGTCGCAGATCTCGGCGGTGGCAGGGACCTGGTCGCCGGTCGGAGTGCCGCGCACGTCGCAGGGGCCGATCAGGACGTCGGAGCGGGCCCGGATCCGCTTCACCTTCCAGGAGTCCGCGACCGTCCAGACACCCAGCGCGTCGCCGTCCCGCACCACCCACACCGGCGTGGCGACCGGGGTGCCGTTCTTGCGGTAACTGGTGATCAGCAGGTACTTGCCCGTGGCGAGCAGGTCCAGCGAGGTTGCGTCCATGGTCGCAGTCTAGGCGCGGCACGCACGGGGCGCCGGTACGGACTTACGCCCGTATCCGGCGCCCGGGAGTGCGGCAGGCCGCGTCAGGACAACTGGCCGTTGTAGTCGGGCAGCTTGAAGGTGCGCTCGGCGTGGCCGCCGACCAGGTCGGAAGTGTTGTTGCCGACGTTCGCGATGATCGTGTAGCCCTGGGACTCGATCTCCGCGCGCTTGCCGGTCTTGTAGGCGCTGACCTCGTCGAAGAGGTCCGGCAGATCCCGCACGTACAGACCGTCGACGGGGTAACCCACGGTCTTCAGGTTCCACTTGGTCTCGGCCGCGATGATGCCGGGGCGCGCGGTGATGAAGAAGACGGAAACACCGCGGGACTTCGCATACTTGGCCAGCTGCAGGGAGGGCTGGAGGGCAGGGGTGGGCAGCTGGTACCACGGGTGGAAGTCGGTCTCCAGCGTGGTGTTGTCGATGTCGAAGACGATCGCGAGCTTCTGCCCGGCCGCGTTCGCGGTGCGCTGGGCGACGTACGGCGTCGCCTGGTCGATGACCGCCTTCACGTCCGCCTGCCAGGTGGCATAGTCGACCCCCGAGGCCTGCGTTGCGGCCACGCTCGCGACGGTCACGTCCGGCGCCGCGACCGCGGTCTGCGCCGCGGTGACCGTGCCGCCGACACCCAGCGCCACGACCACCGAGACCGCGCCGATCCGGCGCCCCACACCACGTCCTGTCATGCCCGTGCCTTCCTTGTGTCCTTGCACGTCAATGCGGCGAGGGTTCCCCGACCATCGCCGCTTTGGACATGTTCACGTCCAATAGTGGACGGAAGACGACCGAAGCGTTACCGGTCGGTAGACAGTTACTCGCGAGTAGGAATCGGCATGTCCGTGAACGGACACGGTTGGCCGGGGCCCGGGTGCGGGATGATCCTCCTGGGCACGAGGCAGGGGGCGAGACAGTGACCTGGGATCGTGGGAGCGATGTCCGGACGGAGGCGGCCGTGCCGCCGCGCGAGGTGGCCTGCGACGAGTCGGGCTCGGACGGCGAGAACCTCACCAGCGGGAACACCGATGTCTTCGCGCACGCCAGTGTGCATATGCCGCTTTCTTCGGCTGCCGGTCACGTCCAGGAGATCCGTGACCGGATCCGGTCCCCCGCGGAGGAGTACAAGGCGAACCATCTGCTCCGGGAGAAGCACCGGTCGACGCTGGAGTGGCTGCTCGGTGCGTCCGGGCCGCTGTACGGGCACGCCCATGTGCTGCTCGTGGAGAAGGCGTTCTTCGTCGTCGAACGGGTGGTGGACCTGCTGCTCGGTGATCCGGCGGGGGCTCTGAGCCTCTTCCGGGCGGGTGGCGAGCGGTTCGGGGACGAGCGGTGGCGGCACTTCCTCGGGGCGTCCAACGAGTTGGTGCGCGCGCGGAGCAACGGCGAGCCCGGCGCCCCCGTCGAGGAGTTCTTCCGCGCCCTCGGCGCGCTGCGCCGGACGCATCCTCACGACGAGTCGGGCGAGATCCTCGCGCTGCTGGCACGCTCCCGTGAACGCGCGCTGGCCCACCGGGACCGTCTCGCCCGGGGCCCGGCGGTCGTGCCCGCGCTCAACCCCCTGGTGCCGGCGATCGTAAGGACCGCGGCGTACTGGTGCGGCGACGGACGTCCCGTCTCGCTCGTGCACGACGAGCAGAACGTGCTCACCGCCCAGCGCATCGCCTGGATCACGGAGGCGACCCGGATCGTGGGGTTCCGGCTGGTCGACTCGCGTGACGACGCACGGGTACAACTCGCCGACTTCCTCGCCGGAATCGCGCGGAAGATCGCCTCGGACGAGCTGAACGGGCGGGGCGACCCGGCGCTCACCGCGCTGCTGAGACCGTACGTGGGTGGGGACTCCCTCTGGGGTGACGAGCGCAGCGGCGCGCTGCTGCGAAGCTCCTCGACCGCGTCAACGACATGATCTTGGGCATGTCTTGGTGAACGTGGCGACGTGGGCGCCCGTATAGGAGGCAGGGTGCTCGACGAACGGAGCGCCCCGCGGTGGTGACGCCGTGCCGTTCGGGTTTCGGAGCCATGGATGAGGCATGCACGACGACGGATCGTCCGGCGGGGGGCGCGCGTAGCGGCCCTCGGCGGGCTGCTCCTGGGAGGTCTGATGGTCACCCAGGCCCTGGCGAGCGAACCGTCCGGTGCGCAGGCTCCCGGCGGCACGGCCGCGAAGAGTGTCTCCCGGACGGGCACCACACTCGTGTCACGGCTCGGCACCTCGCGCACGGCGGGCAGTTGGATCGCCGACGACGGCACCCCCGTCGTCGCCGTCACCGACCGCGCCGCGGCCGCCGAGGTGAAGGCGTCCGGTGCGCGGCCCAAGATGGTGAGCCACAGCATGGACCAGCTCAAGTCGGCCACGCACATGCTCAGTTCCGCCCCGAAGGTGACGGGCACGGCCTGGGCCGTGGACTACCGCACCAACCAGGTGACGGTGGAGGCCGACAGCAGCGTCTCCGCCTCCGACTGGTCGCGGATGAAGCGACTCGCGGGCGGCATCGGGGACTTCGTGCACATGCAGCGCACTCAGGGGAAGTTCACCACCCGGGTGAACGGCGCCCAGCCCGTCTTCTCCACCGGCGGCCGCTGTTCGGCGGGCTACAACGTGACGAACGGGCAGACCGAGTTCATCCTCACGGCCGGCCACTGCGGACCCGGCGGCACACTCTGGTTCTCGGACAACACGGGTCAGACGCAGCTGGGCCGGACGGTGACGTCGGAGTTCCCCGGCGACGGCGACTTCTCGCTCATCCGGTACGAGAACGGCCAGCAGACCCCCGGCGACAACGTCGTGGCGATCGGCGGCGGGCGCGGGGTGCGCATCACGGCGGCCGGGGATCCGATCGTCGGGGAGAAGGTCTTCCGCAGCGGCAGCACCAGCGGTCTGCACGACGGCGAGGTCACCGCGCTGGGCGCGACGGTGAACTACCCGGAGGGCACGGTCACCGGCCTCATCCAGACCACGGTCTGCGCGGAACCGGGCGACAGCGGTGGCCCGTTGTTCTCCGAGGGCATCGCGCTCGGGGTGACCTCGGGCGGCAGCGGGGACTGCCAGGCGGGCGGTACGACGTTCTTCCAGCCGCTGACGAACGCGATGGCGACGCTCGGGGTCCAGCTGACCGGGCAGTCGGGCGCGTCTCCCGCGCCCACCGCGTCCACCTCGGCCCCTCAGGGCGCGGCCATCGCGCCCGGGTCGGCGGCACCCGGGTCCGTGGCCCCCGGCGCGGTCCAGCAGATGGGGGCCACCGACAGCGCCGACGGTCTCCTCGCCCGGCTGACCGACCCGCGGAACGTCGGGCCCGGCCTGCTGGTCATCGCCGGCAGTCTGGTCGCCCTGGTGGCCACGCGCTACATCCGTACGGAACAGGAGCGCAACGCCTATCGCCGGGCGTACTCCGGCACCTGGGGCTGACGGCACCGGGGCCGGCCGGTCGGTCGGGTCGGGGAAAACGGGGAAAGCGAGCGGCGGTGGAGATGGCGGGAAGGTCGCCGTCGGAGGGCCTGCCGTCGAGGGCAAGCCGGGCGGTCACGCCGCTTTTGTGGACTGAGGGGAGGAGGCCACCGCCCATTCCAGGACGAGCGTCTGATACACCTGCCGCTCCTCCGTCGTCAGCGTCCCGCCGCTCCGAGCCCACAGGGCCCGGATCTCCTCGTTGACCTCGTCGGCGGAGCGTTCCGCTGCGGGTTCGGGAGTGGTGGACATGGCGTGAAGCATACGAGGCCTGACGTGAAGGCGCTGTGAGCAATCGGACGTCTTCCGCCATTCCGGACCGTGAAGCTGATCACTTCCCGAGCCCCTGCACAAGCTTCCCCGTCAGCCCTCGGCGGTGCCGAGCACCAGCACCTGGATCGCCAGTACCGCCGCCCCACGGGCCCAGTCGTGGAAGTCGGAGACCTTGGTCTCCAGGGCGACCGGGGCGGCCAGCGGATGGCGGTGGGCGCGGATGGTCTCCCAGGCCGTCGTGCCGGCGACGTCCATCAGACCGACCCCCTCCCCCGCCAGCAGGATCTTCTGGGGCATGGCGAAGTTGGCGATCCGGGCGACGAGCGCCCCGAGGGCACGCGCCGCCTCGTCGACGACACGGGAGCACATGGGCTCGCCCGCGACGGCCAGGCCGAGGATCTCCTCGTAGCTCAGATCGCGGCCGGTGGCTGCCCTGATCTGATAGCGGATGCTGGGGATGGTCAGCAGCGAGACCGCGCTCCCGCGTTCCCCGGTGGGGGTGAGCGGGCCGTGGGGGTCAATGATCCAGTGGCTCCCGAACCCGCGGTCCTCCTCCGCGTACGGCACCCGTCTGCCGCCGAGGACCAGGCCGTAGCCGATGCCCGCGCCGATGGTGAGGACGGCGAAACGGTCGAGCCCACGACCGGCCCCGAACCAGGTCTCGGCCTCGACGAGGGCCGCGACGTCGTTCTCGACGACCACGGGCAGCCCGGTGCGCCGCTCCACCAGGCGGGCGAGCGGGACGTCACGCCACAGCAGGAAGGGTGACTCCCCGACCACCGCCCGGTCCCGGACCCGGCCGCCCACACCGATCCCGATGCCCGCGAGCCCGGGACCACCGGCGGCGAGCTCAGTGGTCATCTCGGCCAGGAGGTCCGCGACATCCTCGGGATCGTGGCTGGTGAGCGGCCGGTCGAGGCGGGCCGTGACATCGCTTCTGAGCGTGGTGACGACGCCGTAGACCCTCTCCTGGGTGACCTTGAAGCCGAGGAAGGCGCGGGACTCGGCGACGATGTCGAGGGGCCGGGAGGGGCGCCCCTGGCGCGTCTGCGTCGCACCGCCCCCGTCGGGGACCTCCACCAGCAGCCCGGACTCGATCAGCGGCTTGGTGAGCCGGGTGAGGCTGCCGGCCGACAGGTTCAGCCGGTGGGCGAGTTCTGTGCGCGAGAGAGGGCCGTGGACGAGCACCTCGATCGCCACGGAGCGCTCACCCGCAGTCAGCGGCAGCCAGCTCTCGGCATGTGCAGTCATGGCTCGGGACTCCCAGGCTTCCTTCGTTAATTTCACCATGGAACCAATGGCCCGGACTCTACGGCATTGGTGGCTGGCTGTGGGCCACTGTCAGGGGCCTTGACGGCGGGATTGTTTCATAGCAAAAGTAAGTGCGGCAGAAGCAAGTCCCGGACTGATGCAGCCCGCCACTGCAGCACACCCCAGGGAAGGGCACCCGTTTCATGACGTTCTCGCTCGGCATCGTCGGCGCCGGACAGTTCTCCGGCCAGTTCGCCACCCTCTTCCACGCCCACCCCGGCGTCGGCGACGTCTACGTCACCGACCTGCTGCCCGAACGGGCCGAGCGGCTCGTCGCCGCCCAGGGGCTGGCCGGCACCTTTCCGTCGTACGAGGCCATGCTGGAGTCGAAGGCCATCGACGCGGTCGCGATCTTCACCCAGCGCTGGACGCACGGTCCCCTGGTGCTCCAGGGCCTGAACGCCGGCAAGCACGTGTACTCCGCCGTCCCCATGGCGATCACCGAGGAGGAGATCGCGGCCGTCATCGACGCGGTGAAGGCGACCGGGCTGACGTACATGATGGGTGAGACCAGTCAGTACAACCCGGCGACGGTGCACGCGCGCAACCGCATCGCCGAGGGTGCCTTCGGACGGCTCTTCTACGCCGAGGGCGACTACGTCCACGACATGGACCTGGGCTTCTACGACGCCTACCGGTACAGCGGCGGGGAGACATGGAAGGCCACCGCCAGCTATCCCCCGCTGCTCTACCCGACCCACTCGGTGGGCGGTGTGCTCGGCGCCTGGGGCACCCATGCGGTGAGCGTGTCCGCGATCGGCGTGCGGGACGAGCGCGAGGACGGAGTCTTCGACAAGCGGATCAGCCAGTTCGACAACGACTTCTCCAACGCGACGGCACTGTTCGAGGTGGCGGGCGGCGGCTCCTTCCGGACGAACGAGTTCCGCCGGGTCGGCTATCCCTCGCACATCCGGGAGTCGCGTTTCCGGTTCTTCGGCACCGAGGCGAGCATGGAGCAGCTCGCCACAGTGGCCCTGTGGCAGGACAAGAACGGGGTCGAGGACATATCGGAACTGCTCGAGCCCAAGCCGACCATGGCGCCTGACGACCCGTCGCTCCGGCACATCGCGCCGGAGCTACGGGCCGCCTTCACCTCCGGTTCCGCCCCCGTGCACGACCGGTCCCGGCTGCCCCGGGTGTTCGACCGGTTGCACAACGGCCATGAGGGAAGTCACCACTTCCTGGTCGACGACTTCGTGACCGCGGTCAACACCCGTGCCCTGCCGTCCGTGAACGCCTGGGTGGCGGCCCGCTACACCCTGCCCGGGATCGTGGCGCACGCGTCGGCGCTCCGGGGCGGTGTCCGGCTGGAGATACCCGACTTCGGCGACGCGCCCGAGGCGTGACGGCTCCCGCCGCGGGCCGGGTGCCTCAGGTGCCCGGCTTGCGGCCGTACACGAACACGTCGTCGCCGTTCTTCAGCAGTGCCCAGTACTTCTTGGCGTCGTTCGAGGTCATGTTGACGCAGCCGTGCGATCCCGGCGGGTTCCACATGCTCAGGCCCACCGAGTGGAAGGCCTGCCCGCCGTCGAAGAACTGGCTGTAGGGCATCGGCACGTGGTACACGCTCGACACATGGTCGATGTCGCGCCAGTAGATCTTCTTCAGACCGGTGCGGGTCTCGTAGCCGTCGCGGCCCGTGCGGACCGGGACCGGGCCGTAGACGAGACGGCTGCCGTCCTGGATCCAGCTGAGCTGGAGCGTGAGGTTGACGCAGGCGATGCGGCCCTTGTCGACGGGGCACTTCCCGTCCCTGCCGGGCTTGTTGCCGACCGCCTTCTGCTTGTTCATGAGGTCCATCACGCCCCAGGTGACGGGACCCGCGTAGCCGATGGCGGGAGTGATCCCGTGCTTGTTCTGGAAGGCCCGGATCGCCGTGCAGTCGGCGGACGACTGCCTGCCGTCGACCGGCCGCCCGAGGAACTTCTCGACCTGCTTCTGATACGGCCCGGTCTGGGTGGTGCAGCTCGCCGCCTGCGCGGGCGCCGTGCCGAGCGCGAGCGCGAGCGGCGCCATCAGTCCGGTGACGCCCAGCGCCACGGCTCCTCGTCTGCCTATGTCCCTCATGACCGGCCTCCCCTTTTCGCGTGTTCTGCGGCCTCCGTCAACTAGACCGGCGCGCGGGGGTGCCGGTTGCAGGGATGGCCGCTCTGTGACGAAACGGTGAACCTGCCCGGTCACCCCCGCGGCGGTCCTTGCCGCACGCCGACCGTCCATGGTAGGCGATCGCCGCAGCTCAGCCGCCTGACGGGTCACAGATCGGTGGCGGGTACCCGTATCACGATGCGGGCGCCGGGGGCGTTGTCCTCGATGTCGACGCGGCCGTGGTGGGCGGCGACGATGTCGTGCACGATCGCGAGGCCCAGCCCGCTGCCTCCGGTACCCCGGGCGCGGGCCCCGTCCAGGCGCGTGAAGCGGTCGAAGACGCGGCCGCGGTCGGCCACCGGGATGCCCGGTCCGTCGTCCGCGACGACCAGGCGGGCGATGCCGTCATGGACGCGCAGGCTGACGTCGATCCGGTCGACGGCGTACCGGATGGAGTTGTCCAGCAGATTGCGCACCACGCGCGCGAGGGCGTCCTCGTCGCCGTAGACCCGGGCCGCGCTGACGGCGTGCCGGTCGATGAGCAGATGGGTGTGCAGCCGGGCGTGGCAGACCTCCCGGAAGACGATCTCGTCCAGGTCGACGGGGCGTTTGCGCAGCTGGGGCTGGGCGTCGAGGCGGGCCAGCCGCAGCAGGTCGTCGACGAGCCGGGACAGCCGCTCGCTCTCCTCGATCAGGGCCGGGCCTCGGGTCTCCCAGGCCGCCGAGCCGGGGTGCCGCACCGCCACCTCCAGCTGTGTGTGGAGGCTGCTGAGGGGGCTGCGCAGCTCGTGCGCGGCGTCCGCGACGAACTGCCGCTGGTGCCGGGTGGCCACGTCGAGCCGGGCCAGCAGGTCGTTGAGGGTGCGGGCCAGCCGGCCGAGGGCGTCGTCGGCCGGCGGCACGTCCAGGCGGCGGCCGAGGTCGACGGCGGTGATCTCGGCGGTCTGGCCGCGCAGGGCGTCCACGGGCCGCAGCGCCCGGCCGGTGAGCAGCCACACGACGCCGGTGAGCAGGGCGACGGCCGGCGGTACGCCGATGGCCAGCCCGGCGGTCAGGGCGGCCAGGTTGCGGTCCACAGGGGCCGTCGGGACGGCGACGTACACGGTCAGCGGATCGCGGTCGGTCCCGGCGGGCACGCCCACCGCGCGCCAGGTCTCGGCCCCGGTCAGCGGCAGGTGGTGCACGGCGTGGATGTGGTTCGGGGCCTCGGAGGCGGCGGGGGCGAAGTGGAACAGCGGGGGGTCGCCAGCCAGGTTCGCCGAGCTGGACCGTACGCCGCCCGAGGCGTCGACGACCTGGATGGCGGTGTCGCCGTTGCCCGACAGCGGGAGAGTACGGGGCAGGCCGCCGTCCTCCTGGTTCGCGGCGATGACCTGGGCCTGCTGGAAAGCGGCCTGGTCGAGTCCGCTGATCAGGCTGGCGCGCAGCCAGACGACCAGCAGGGACGCCGCGCCGACGAGGCCCGCCGCGATCATCAGGGCCGCCGCGGCGGTCAGCTTCAGGCGCAGGGAACGGCGGGCCCACCACTCCGGGACGGGGACGCGCACGGGTTCATCTCCCGGTGCCGTGCAGCAGATAGCCCGCCCCGCGGACGGTCTCGATCGTCCGGCGGCCGAAAGGAGCGTCTATCTTGCGGCGCAGATAGCCGACGTAGACCTCGACGACATTGGTGTCGCCGTCGAAGTTCTCCTCCCACACATGGTCGAGGATGTCGGTCTTGCTGACCACTTCGTCGGGGTGCCGCAGCAGGAATTCCAGGAGGGTGAACTCGCGTGCCGTCAGCGCGATCTCCCGGCCCGCACGTTGGCAGCGGCGCCGCGCGGGGTCCAGGGCCAGGTCGCCGGCCGCGAGCACCGCGGGCCGGGCGGGGGCGCCGCGGCGCAGCAGCGCCCGCAGATGGGCGACCAGTACGACGTAGGAGAACGGCTTGCTCAGGTAGTCGTCCGCGCCGAGGTCGAGAGCGTCGGCCTCGTCGTACTCGCCGTCCTTCGCGGTCAGGACGAGCACGGGGGCCCACACACGGGCCGCGCGCGCCCTTTTCAGGACCTCGTACCCGGACAGACCGGGCAGCATCAGGTCCAGCACGATCGCGTCGTACGGCTCGTGCACGGCCCGCCAGAGGCCGTCCACGCCGTCGTACACGGCATCGACGACGAAACCCTCCTCGGCGAGCCCGTGGGCGATCGCCTCGGCGAGTCCTCGTTCGTCCTCGATCACCAGTACTCGCATCGCCGACCTCGTCTCCACCCTACGAAGGGATGGCCGGGGGTGCGCGTCGAGCACGTGAGGACGGTCGGACCTGCGGTGGGCGCGGGCTCCCGCACCCGCGCCCACCGCAGGAGACTGGCTCAGGCCGCCCTGCGGGCCCGCCCCCGGTGGGTGCGCACGATCTGCGCGTACCGGTGTCCGCTGCCCTTGATGGTGCGGACCTGGGTGCGGTAGTCCACGTGGACGAGGCCGAAGCGCTTGTCGTAGCCGTAGGCCCACTCGAAGTTGTCGAGCAGCGACCAGGCGAAGTAGCCCGCGAGCGGGGCACCCTTGCGGGCCGCCGACGCGCAGGCGGCGAGGTGCCGCTCCAGGTAGTCCTGGCGCTCGGGGTCGTCCACGGTGCCGTCGGGGCGTACGACGTCGGGGAAGGCGGATCCGTTCTCGGTGACGTACAGCCGGCGGGCACCGTAGTCGTGGGTGAGGCGCAGCAGCAGGGTCTCGATGCCGCTCGCGTCGATCTCCCAGTCCATGCCGGTGCGCGGGACGCCCAGGCGGCGTACGGCACGAGCGTGGGGGACGGGGCCGGCCGGGTCGTCGACGACGGTCGCCGGGAAGTAGTAGTTCAGGCCGAGCCAGTCCAGTGGCGCGGCGATAGTCGCCAAGTCGCCCGGTAGTTCGGGGAGTTCGACGCCGTAGACCTCGCGCATGTCGGCCGGGAAGCCTCGGCCGTGGACCGGGTCCAGCCACCAGCGGTTGACATGACCGTCGTGGCGGCGGGCCGCCGCCTCGTCCTCGGGGCGGTCGCTCGCGGCGAAGACGGTCGAGAGGTTGTTGACGATGCCGATCTCGGCCCGCGGGGCCGCGGCGCGGATCGCGCCAACGGCGAGGCCGTGGCCGAGGAGCAGATGGTAGGAGGCGCGGACCGCGGCGGTCAGGTCGGTGGCCCCGGGGGCCATCCTCCCCTCCAGGTGGCCGATCCAGGCCGAGCAGGAGGGTTCGTTGAGGGTGGCCCAGTGGGTGACGCGGTCGCCGAGGCGTTCGGCGACCGCGGACGCGTATGCGGCGAAGTGCTCGGCCGTGTCCCGTTCCGGCCAGCCGCCGCGGTCCTGGAGCACCTGCGGAAGGTCCCAGTGGTAGAGGGTGACCGACGGGGTGATGCCCGCCTCCAGCAGGCCGTCGACCAGCGCGTCGTAGAACGCGAGGCCCTTGGGGTTCACCGGCCCGTCGCCGCCCGGGATCACCCGGGGCCAGGCGATGGACAGCCGATAGGCGTTGGTGCCCAGCTGCTTCATCAGCCCGATGTCCTCGCGCCAGCGGTGGTAGTGGTCGCAGGCGACGTCGCCGTGGTCGTTGTTGTCGATCTTTCCGGGGGTGTGGGAGAAGGTGTCCCAGATCGACGGCGAGCGGCCGTCCTCGTCGACGGCTCCCTCGATCTGGTACGCCGATGTGGCCGTACCCCACAGGAAGTCCTGCGGGAGCGCGGCGAGGTCGATACGTTCGGACACAGAAGTCCTCTCAGGAACAAAGGGGTTGGTCACTTCACGGCTCCGGCGGTGAGCCCGGTGACGAGATAGCGCTGCAGCAGCAGGAAGCCCGCGACGACGGGAACGCTGACGACCAGTGAGGCGGCCATGATCTGGTTCCAGTACACGTCGTTGAGCGTGGAGTAGCCCTGGAGCCCGACGGCGAGGGTGCGGGTGGTGTCGTTGGTCATCACGGAGGCGAAGAGCACCTCGCCCCATGCGGTCATGAAGGCGTAGACGGCGACCGCGACGATGCCGGGTACGGCCGCGGGCACCACGATCCTGAGCAGCGCGCCGAGCGGTCCGCAGCCGTCCACGAGTGCCGCCTCGTCGAGATCCCTCGGCACCGAGTCGAAGTACCCGATGAGCATCCAGATCGAGAACGGCAGCGAGAACGTGAGGTACGTCAGGATCAGCCCGCCACGGGACCCGAACAGGGCGATGCCGGTGGCGTTGCCGATGTTGACGTAGAGCAGGAACAGCGGGAGCAGGAAGAGGATGCCGGGGAACATCTGCGTGGACAGCACGGTGACCGTGAACACCCGCTTGCCGCGGAATTCGTAGCGGCTCACCGCGTAGGCGGCGAAGACCGCGATCACCACCGAGCAGACCGTCGCCGCGCTCGCCACGATGAGCGAGTTCACGAAGTACCGCGCGAGCGGGACCGTCGACCAGATGTCGATGTAGGGCCGGATGGTCAAGCCGCTGGGCAGCCAGCGGAACTGCCCGGAGACATCCGCGAGCGGCTTCAGGGAGCTGGAGACCATGACGTAGACCGGCACCAGCACGAAGCCGGTGAGCAGGGTCAGGAAGACGCGCCGGGACCACAGGAAGGAACGCGGCGGGGCCATCGGGGACCTAGACATCGGCGGACCTCCGTCCACGCGAGGTGACCGCGAGATAGGCGCCCGTCACGACCAGCAGGAAGAGCAGCAGCAGTACGGACATGGCGGAGCCGGTGCCGAAGTTCCAGGTGACGAAGGAAGCCTGGTAGATGTGGACCGAGATGAGGTCCGCGGCCTGCGGGGCCGCCTTGCCGAACAGCACGTACGGTGTGTTGAAGTCGTTGAACGTCCACAGGAACAGCACCAGGATCAGCACCTGGTTGACGGGCCGCAGCGACGGCAGGGTGATCCGGCGGATCTGCTGCCACATGCCGGCGCCGTCGAGCGCTGCCGCCTCGTACAGTTCGCGGGGGATGTTCTGCAGTCCGGCCATGACGATGAGAAAGGCGAACGGCCAGCCCCTCCACACGGACACGGTGAGCAGGGCGACGAAGCTGTTGTCGCCGATCAGCCAGAAGGAGGGCTTGTCGGTGAGGTGCAGCTGGTCGTGCAGAACGTGGTTCACCAGGCCGTTGTCGTGCTGGAACATGAACACCCAGGTGATGACGGCCGCGTAGACGGGCAGCGCGTACGGCACCAGGAACAGCGCGCGCAGCAGGCCCCGGCCGCGGAAGGTGTCCTGCATGAAGACGGCCGCCGCCGTGCCGATGAGCCAGCACAGCCCGACCGACAGCAGGGTGAAGCCGACGGTGACGAGGAAGGAGTGGAGCAGCGCGTCCCCGACCGGGGCGTGGAAGTCCACCGAGACGCGATAGTTGCCGAGTCCGGTCCAGGGGGCGGTGCCCCAGTCGCGAATGTAGAACTGGGTGAGCTCCTTGAAGCTCATCACGAGGCCGATCACCATCGGCACCAGATGGACGAGGAGTTCGAGGAGCAGGGCGGGCAGGAGCAGCAGGTACGGCAGTCCGATGCGCTGGATCCGCCCGGTGCGGCGCGGGCCGCGCGCCGCACCGGGGGAGTTCTTGGGCACGGTCCGTCCGTCGGCCGCTGCGGGAACAGTGGTCGTCATGACGGTGTCCGTGCTCACTTCGTCGGCATCTGCTGCTGGGCCTTCTGCAGCTTCGCCTTGACCGAGTCGGTGGTGACGGCGCGTCCGGCCGCGGCGTCGGCGAACAGCTCCTTGACGGCGGTGCCGACGGTGGTCTCGAACTGGGACTCGTCCGCGACCTGCGGCAGCGCGGCGGCGCTCTTGGCGAGGGTGTCCTTCAGGACGGCGTTCGCCGGGGTGGTGAAGGCGGGGTCGGACTGGGCGGTGCTGACCGGCGGGATGGAGCTGTACTCCTTGTTGAGGATCTTCTGCTCCTCGTCGCTGGTCATGAACTTCACGAACTTCATGGCGCCGTCCATGTTGTGCGTGTTCTTGAAGACGGCCAGATTGATGCCGGCGACCATGGAGTCGACCTGGGCGCCGGTGCCGGGGGTGCCGGACTGCACGGGTACCGGCGCGATGCCGTACTGGTCCTCGCTCATGCCCTGCGACTTCAGGTTGGCGGCCGCGGACTGCCACAGCAGCATCGCCGTCTTGCCCTTGGCGAAGTCGCTCACGGACTGGTTCTGCGCGTACTCGGCGTTGCCGACGGGAATGACCTTGTCCTTGGCCATCAGGTCGACGTACTGCTTGACCGCGGCGACCACACCGTCGTTCGTGAAGTCGGCCTTGCCGTCGGGGGTGAAGAAGTCGGCGCCGTGCTGCTTGCCGAAGACGAAGACGTGGTGAATGTTCTCCGAGACGTTGGAGCCCTCCGCGCCGAGGACCTGCTTGCCCTTCTGCTGGATCTTCTTGCCGTCGGCGACCAGTTCGTCCCAGGTGGCGGGCGGCTGGGAGACACCCGCGTCGGCGAAGATCTGCTTGTTGTAGTAGAGCGCGTAGGCCATCGAGTAGAGCGGCACGGCCGCCGGGTCCTTGCCCTGCACGCCGGTGGAGCCGAGCGCGGAGTCGACGAAGCGGGACTTGCCTCCGATCTTGTCGAAGTTCTTGGCGTCCCACGGCACCAGCGCACCGGTGGCCTGCAGGGAGGCGCTCCAGGTGTTGCCTATGTTCAGCACGTCGGGACCCTGGCCGGAGGTGGTCGCGGTGAGGATCCGGTTCAGCAGGTCGGACCAGGGGACGACCTCCAGCTTCACCTTGATGCCCGTCTGCTTCTGGAACTTGTCGAGTTCCGGCTGGAGGACCTTCTTGTCGACCTCGATGCTGGCGCCCTGGTTCGACGCCCAGTACGTGAGCGTCTTCGGCGAGTCGTCGGACCCGCCGTTCGTCGACGAACCGCCTCCGCAGGCCGAGGCGGCAAGGGCGAGTGACATGGTGACGGCGCCTACGGCCGCGGCTCGGATGCTGCGCATGGCTCCTGGTGTCCCTTTCCGGGAGTCGAGAACGCCGGGAGGGCTCCGACAGCCTCTCCGTTCAGCTCCCGAAGATCCTCATGGCTTAATTTAGGACGTGAGTTAAACCCCAAGAACGAGATGCGTCAAGGGTTTTGACACCATTGCGGAAGTCCGGCCGCAACTCTTGTACAGGCGCCCCGAACGTGCCGGGGCGCCGTCCGTCACTCACCGCTCCAGGAAGTCGAAGAGCTCCTCCCACCGGCGGACGATGACCTCCGGGGCGAAGCGCTGCACGTTCTGCCGTGCCCGCTCCCCCATCGCGTCGCGCAGATTCTCGTCGGCCATCAGGCGTACCAGGTGACGGGCGAGTTCGGAGGTGTTGCCGTGCCGGGCCAGCAGGCCGTCCTCGCCCTCCCGGATGATCTCGCGCACCCCCGGGGAGCAGTCGAACGCCGCACACGGCACACCGCAGGCCATCGCCTCCAGGAGGACCAGCGGAAAGCCCTCGCCCCGGGACGACTGCACGAGCACCGACGACCGTCCCAGCGCCCCGATCACGTCGTCGGTCTGTCCCGCCCACTCCACCGAGTCGTCCAGGCCGAGTTCCGCGCACTGCCGCCGCAGTTCCGGCTCGTGGTCGCCCGCACCGTGGACACGCAGGATCCAGCCCGGCTGCCGGGGCGCCGCCTCGGCCCACACGTCGAGCAGCAGATCGACGCCCTTCTCATGGTTCAGCCGCCCGATGCTGACCACCGCCTTCTCCGTGCGCGGCGACGGAGCGGCCGGCATCACCGGCAGCGGGTTGGGCAGGAAGCCGACGTTGTTGAGGCCCTGCCCCACCCAGAGGTCGGCGTCCTCCTGGGTGAGGACCAGCAGCCGGTCCACGTCCTGGTAGTACCGCCGTACGCGCGCGAAGCGCGAGGAGCGCCGGGACGCCTCGAAGGACTCATGACTCATGCCGATGACCGGCAGCCCGGCGGTGTCCGCGAGCGCCACCCACTCCATCGCCCACACCTGGGTCACGACGATCACGGCACCGGGCCCCGCAGCGCGGAACACGTCCGACAGACGCTCCGCGGCGGCCCGTCTGGCCGCCCCGCCCGCCCGGGCCACCGGGGCGACACGGCCGAGCGGGACGTGCGCCCCGCGGCGGGCCGGCGGCCGGCGGTCGTAGAGGGTCAGCGTCTCGAACGGCGGATGCGTACCGAGGTCCATCGGCACCTGGGGCGGGGCGACACCGATGATCCGGACGCGATGACCGCGCTCCGCGAACAGCCGGGCCATCTGGGTCTGCCAACGGCCCACGCCGCCCAGCTCGTTGACCTCGTTGGCGACGAAGAAGATCTCACGCTGTGTCATCGGGCCTCTCCCGCGGGTCCGAAGAAACGGTCCACGATGCGAGCCGCCGCGTCCCCGCGGTCGTACTCGCCGTACTTGTCCACGAACTCCTTCAACCGCGCCTCGTACTGGGCGCCCACGCCCGGCAGGTCGTCGAGCACGGCGAGGAGCTCGTCCTCCGTGCGGGCGACCGGCCCCGGGGCCTCCTCCAGCAGGTCCAGATAGGTGCCGCGCACGTCCCGGGAGTACTCCTCCCAGTCGTAGGCGTAGAAGACGAGCGGCCGGCGCAGCAGGGCGTAGTCGAACATCGTTGAGGAATAGTCGGTGATGAGGGCGTCGGCCAGCAGCAGGAGCGGGGTGATGTCCGCCTCGTCCGTCACGTCGATCACGCGGTCCGCCACGGACGGGGGCAGGGTGACCCGGTTCAGATAGTGGGAACGGACCAGAAGCGTGTACCGGTCCCCGAAGCGGTCGGCGAAGCGCTCCACGTCGAAGGGCATGTCGAAGTCCCGTACTCCGCCGCCGGGACGGGCCCGGAAGGTGGGCGCGTACAGCAGCACGCGGTGCCCCGGGCGGATGCCGAGGCGTTCGGCGAGCCGGCGGGCGGCGGGGTCGGGCGTCCGGGGGTCGCGGGCGGCCCGGACCAGGACGTCGTTGCGCGGATAGCCGGTGCGCAACAGCTTCGCCTCGGGGATGCGGTAGGCGCGGGCGAGGGTACGCACATCGTGCTCGCTGCGGACCACGAAGTGGTCGAAGCGGTCCAGCGCTTCCTGGTAGGTGCGCTGTTCCTGCTCGGACATCACCCGGTGGCTGGGCTCGTCGAACCCCATCTTCTTCAGGGCCGAGCCGTGCCATGTCTGGATGTAGGTGGTCTCGGGGCGTTTGGCGAGCCGGAGGGGAAAGCCCTGGTTGTCGATCCAGAACTCGGCCTGGGCCAGTGCCCTGAGATAGCGCCAGGACCATCTGCGGACGAGTTCCGCGTCCTGGGGGAAGCCCACGGGCCGCTCCCCGGCGTAGGACCAGATCGCGGTGACGGGCAGCCGGCGGCGGCGCAGTTCTTCGTAGAGGGCCTTCGGGCTGTCGCTGAACTGCTTGCCTAGATGGCTCTCGAAGACGACGGTGCCCCGGCGCACCGGGAGCAGCCGCAGCATGCGGTGGTAGATCTGGACCTTGCGCGTGCCGGAGGCGAGGTCCCGTCTGACGGCGCGGAGCGTACGGTAGGCGCCCTTGAGGGTCCGGGCGGCGGAGCCGTGCAGATTGCGGTCCACCAGGGCGCGGCCGCGCCGGGCCGCCGCGCCGTGCTGGACGAGCCGGAAAGCGAGATGTCCCTTGGCGGAGACCTGGGGTTCGAGCCGGTCGGCCATGAGGCGGGTGAGGCGGGGTCGTACGGGGACGGGGGCGGCGCTCTCCAGATCGACGCTCCCGGCGGTGATCCGGCTGGTGGTCCGTCTGCCGTCCGCCCGCAGATGCAGCCGGACGTCCCAGACCTCGTCGATGACGCCCAGCGGCCGGAAGCGGCCGGACAGCGGGACGGAGGCCTGCCAGACGAGGGTGTCGCCCTCGTGGCGGATCGTCCGCACCGGGAAGCGGAACGTCTGCAGGCTGCGGCGGCGGGCGCGGAACTCCAGCTCGGCGGTGAGCCGGGCATCCGCGGGGACGGTGTGCAGCGGGTTGACCACCGCGCCTTCGAGGAGCACGAGGTCGCCCTGGACGGCGTACCGGGTCAGCAGATTGCGCAGGAACATCTGCTCCAGCGGTCGGCCGTGGTGACCGAGGCCGGTGACGTCCATGATCTCGCGGGCCCCGGGGTCGTCCAGGTACCGGTCGCACCAATAGACACGGCCGTCGCGCTCGGCGAGCGGCGCGGAGATCTTGCCGCGGTTGATCAGGGCGTCGACGGCCGGCATCAGGTTGTCCCAGTCCTCCCGCGTCAGCAGGTAGGCGCAGATGGCGTGCACGGGGTCCAGGGCGGCGTACGCCGCCTCCGGGAAGTCCTGGAGGTAGCCGCGGGCCAGTTCCGCGAAGCGGTGGCGGTAGTCGTCGTCGAGGAAGGGGAGGTCGCGCAGGTAGAGGACGAGGTCGTGCTTGAGGAACTTGATGTCCTTGTGCAGCTTCAGCTCGTCGAGTCCGCGCCGGTGCAGTACGGCGTCGATACGGCGGTGGATCTCCAGCCGGTCGGTGAAGTTGTTGATCTCGTGGCGCCGGTTGCTGATCGACTTGGCCGTGGTCTTCTGCGTCACGCTCCAGTAGTAGACCGTGTGGGGGATCAGGGTGATCCGCCCGGCCGCGAGGTAGGTCTGTGCCGTGAACAGCAGGTCCTCGTAGTGGATGCCGTGCGGGAACGCGAGTTCGTTCTCGACGAGGAAGTCCCGTCGGTAGCACTTGTTGGTCGACAGGGTGTCGAAGACGAAGAGGTCGGGCAGCTCGGCGATGGACTCGACGGTGCGCGTGGACCGGTAGAGCCAGGGGTACCAGGGCACCTGCTTGCCGTGTCTGCTGTCGGTGTACACCCGCACGGAGAGTCCCGAGACCAGGTCGGCGCCGGTGCGCTCGGCCGCCTCCAGCAGATTGCGGCAGGCGTTGCGTTCGAGGGTGTCGTCGCTGTCCAGGAACATCACATAGCGGCCGCGGGCCTCGGCCAGGCCCCGGTTGCGGGGCTCTCCGCAGCCGCCGCTGTTCTCCGGCAGCCGCAGGGCCCGCACCCGGCCGGGGTGGGCGGCGGCGAGTGTCCGCGCCACCTCGTACGACTCGTCGGTGGAGCAGTCGTCGGCGATGATCACTTCCACGTTGCGCAGCGTCTGGCCGAGCACGGAGCGTACGGCCGTCGTCAGGCGCGGGGCGTCGTTGTAGACGATGACGACGACGCTGATGTCCGGGTCCGCCCCGCCCGACTCGGGTGTAACGATCGACACGGCCACCTCTCGTCTCGGATCGCGGCTCTCCGGGCGGCCGACCTGTCACCGCCGCGGCTCGGCGGCGTCCGCGGAGTCGTCCGGCGGACAGGGTGGGCCCGGGTCCGGCACTGGGTCCGCGCCCCTGCGAGCGGCAGGGGCGCGGCGCGCGGCTGATGGCGGCGGGGGCCGGTGCCCCTGCGCCCTCCCCACGCTACGTGACGGCCGGCCATGAGGCGCGTGACCGCGGTCCGCCGGGCGTGTGGCGGAGGCGGCACAGGGTGCCGGGGGCCGGTGCGGATGACGAGGACTCACCCGTTCGGGAAGTTTGCGGGTTGAACGGGCGTACGGCGGCCGGAATGGGAACCGCCTGCCGGGCGGCAGACGTTCACCAGGCATGTCGATCATTCACCGCACCACCATGGCGCCCACCAAGCTGGAACTCCTGACGCCCTGGCTGCCCGCCCAGCCCTGGTACCGAGGCTCGGGCGGCGAGCCGGTGCTGTCACGGACCGGCGGGTTCCGGCTGGACGACCCCCAGGGCGAGGTCGGGATCGAGTTCATGGTGAGCACTGACGAGTCCGGCGACCGGCCCGTGTCCTACCACACACCGCTCACTTACCGGGCCGCGCCCCTGGAGGGAGCCGAGGAGGGGCTCATCGGGACGTCCGAGCACGGCGTGCTGGGGAAGCGGTGGATCTACGACGGGACGCATGACCCCGTGCTGGTCGCCGAGTTGCTGGCGCTGCTCCAGGGCCGGGCCGAACCCCAGGCACAGAGCGTGAGCGACACCCCGGACCCGTCCGTCACCGTCCGCTTCGACGGTGCCCCTCTCGCCACCGGGGTCGTCTCGGCGACCGTGACCAGCGGCCCCGACGACACCCGCCTGACCGTGGACACCACCGGGTCCCCCTCCGGCGGGCGCCTGACCATCCGGGTCACGCGTGTCCTGGAGCCGGGCGGCACCGGCCCGGCCAGCGCGGCGGGGCATGTCACGGCGGGCTGGCGCTCCCCCGACGACGGCGAGCCCCGCGCCGTGTTCGCGGCGCTGCTGGGGTAATACAACCAGGGCCTGTCGTCAACCTCGCGTCGTCGCCCGGAGGGCAGGCGGGAGTTTGACGACAGGCCCTGGGTAGGACGCTGGTGAGTAGGTTCTTACCGACGTCCTGTGGAGGTCGGGCAACGGGACACGCGTACGACTCCCTCTTCGTGGTCGTCGGTCCGGTCATATGAGGTACGGGACCGGACCGACGCGACGGTGAAGAGTTCCGCGGGAGTCCTGGAAGGGCCCATCCATGCTCAGCCCCCATTCCGAGCCGACCACTGTGTCCGGCCCCGAGCCCACCGCCTCGGGCGCGGCGGCCCCGGCCGCCATCGCCCGACCCGACGACGGGACACGGCCTTTCCGGTGGACATCGAGAACACCCCGGCCACGGTACGAGGTTCCGGTCCTGTTGTCCCTCCTGGCGCTCGCGGCCGTGCTCGACACCTGGGGCATCGACCGCAGCGTCTATCACGTGTTCTACGCCAGCGCCGTGCGCAGCATGACCGACAGCCCGACCGCCTTCTTCTTCGGCTCGTTCGACCCGGGCAACTCCATCACCCTCGACAAGCTGCCCGGCTTCCTGTGGCCCCAGGCCCTGTCGGCGATGCTCTTCGGCTTCCACCCCTGGGCGCTGGTCCTCCCCCAGGCGGTCGAGGGCGTGGCCTGTGTGCTGCTGCTTCATGTGCTGGTGCGCCGCTGGGCCGGTGTCCCGGCGGGTCTGCTGGCCGCGGGGTTCCTGACGCTCACGCCCGTGACGGTGGGGCTCGGCCGGTCGATAGTTGAGGACGCGCCGTTCGTCCTGCTGCTGCTCCTGGCCGCCGAGGCAACCTGGCGGGCCGTGGAGCGGGCGCGGCTGCGCACCCTGCTGCTCGCCGGGGTCTGGGTGGGGGTGGCGTTCCAGTGCAAGATGCTGGAGGCCTGGGCGGTGCTGCCCGCGCTCGGAGTCACCTATCTGGTGGCCGCGCCCACGACCTGGCGGCGCCGGGCCGGGCACATGGCACTGGCCGGCGTGGTGACGATGGCCGTGTCGGTGTCCTGGATGGTCGTCGCGACGGTGGTACCCGCGCAGTCCCGCCCCTTCATAGACGGGACGACGGACAACTCCGCCTACAGCATGGTCGTGGGCTACAACTTCCTCAGCAGGTTCGATGCGGTCGGTGTCGACGCGGGCGGGACGGGCAGCGTCGCCACCGGCCAGGCCGCGCACCATGCGAGCGGTTCGGGCCCCGGCATGGGCGACAGCGTGCTGAAGATGTTCAGCCCGGGACTGGCGACGCAGACGGGGTGGCTGTACCCGCTGGCCGCGCTCGGCCTCGCCTGGGGGCTCGCGGTGGTGTGGCGTCGCCGCCCCGGCCGCACCGACAGGATGTTCACCGGCTACCTGCTGTGGGGCGTGTGGCTGGCCACCTTCTTCGCCGCGTTCAGCTTCGGCAGCGTCACCGGTCACACGTACTACATGGGCGTCGTCGCCGTGGCCCTGTCGGCGCTGAGCGGCGCCGGGCTGGTCCGGGCCTGGCGGGCCTGGCAGCGCCGCGGCCGCCGCGCCTGGGTGCTGCCGACGGTGATCGCCGTGAATGTGGTGTGGTGTGTGGCCCTGACGCTGTGCTACCGGCACTTCCTCAGCTGGCAGGGCCCCGCGGCAGTGGTGCTGGCCGTGGTGTCCCTCGCGCTGCTCGGCCTGCGCAGGACGCGCCTCGCCCAGCGGCCGCGGATCGCCATGGCCGGACTCGCCGCCGGACTCGCCGCGGTCATGCTGATACCGACCGTGTGGTCGGCCTCGGCGCTGTCCCCGCGCTACAACCAGCCGGGCGGCATGGCCCGGGTCGGCCCCGCCAGCCGCCCCGGGGGCGGCGGTCCCTCCCGGCTGACGCCGGCCCGTGAGCGGTTCCTGGCCTATCTCGAAGCGCACCGGGGCGGGGCGAAGTACCTTGCGGCCGTGCCCGCCTGGAGCGACGCCTCGGCCTACATACTCGCGGCGAACGCGCCCATGCTGCCGATGGGCGGGTTCACCGGGCAGGTGCCCTACCCCACCCCGCGGGCGATGCAGCGGCTGATCAGCTCGGGCGAACTTCGCTACGTCGGCCTGCGTCACCCGCACAAGAAAGGCCGGCACCACACGGCGCTCGCCCCCGACGCCGCCGCCGTCGCGCACTGGGTCACCACGCATTGCACGCAGGTACCGGCGTCGGCCTACGGCGGGGGCGCTCATCTGCCGGTGCTCTACCGCTGCGACGCCCGGCCGTCAGCGCGACAGGAGTGACCGCTTGCGGCGTGGCTCACCGGCGCTGCCGCACCGCCTGGCGGAATCCCGTGTTCACGGCGAGCAGACCGCCGTCGACACACAGCGTCGTGCCCGTGATCCACGCCGCGTCGCGGGAGGCCAGGTAGGCGACGGCCGCCGCGATGTCCTCCGGTTCGCCGACCCGGCCCAGTGGGTACAGCTCGCCCGCAGCGGCCAGGTCGGCCTCGCGGTCCTGCCACGCGGTGGTCCGGACCGTGCCCGGGGCGACCAGATTGACGCGGACCCCGCGAGGGGCCGCGTGGCCGGCGAGGGTACGGGTGAGGGACATCAGACCGGCCTTCGCCGCGCTGTAGGCATGGTTGCCGAAGTCCTGGATGCCGTTGACGGAACCGATGTTGACGATCGCGCCGCGGCCGGAGGCCACGAGGTGCGGGAGCGCCGCGCGGCTGCAGCGGTACGCCCCCGTCAGGGTGAGGTCGAGGTCGCGGGCCCACACCTCGTCCGGCTCGTCCTCGAAGAGCGGGGCGTCGGGGGTGCAGCCGTAGGCGTTGTTGACCAGGACGTCCAGTGTCCCGAACGCCTCCACGGCGCGGGCGACGGCCGCCTCCACACCGGCGCGGTCGGCGACGTCGCAGGGGAACGCCTCCGCCCGCGCGCCCCCGTCCCGCAGCGCCGCCGCGGTCCTGTCGGCCTCCTCCGCGTCCACGTCGGTGACCAGGACCCGGGCGCCCTCCTGGGCGAGCCGGCGGGCCGTCGCGGCGCCGATGCCACGCGCCGCGCCCGTGATGAGAACTGCGTACCCCTCGAACCGCCTTGTGTGATCCATGCCACGGACGCTACAGCGCCCGCCCCCGGGTGCCGACGGTCGTGTTCCACGGTCCGCCGGCCCGGCATCGACGGTCGGCACCTCCGGTCAGGCCGCCGTGGGCGCCGAGGAGGCCGGTGTGCCGAGGAACTCCTCCCAGCCGCCGAGCGGTGACTGTCCCGGTGCCAGGGTGCGCAGCTTCCTGAGGACCGCCGGGTCCTGGGCCTCCAGCCACTCCACCAGCTGCCGGAAGGACACCATGCGCACCTCGTCGTACGCGGCGATCCGCCCGATCGCCTCCTCCACGGCGTCCATGTAGATGCCGCCGTTCCAGCGCTCGAAGTGGTTGCCGATGAAGAACGGGGCACGGTTGCTCTCGTAGGCGCGCTGGAAACCGGCCAGGTAGGTGTCGCGGGCCTGGGCGCGCCAGGCGTCGTACTGGGTCTTGTCGCCCAGAGGGTTGCCGGCGGACTGGTTGAACATCATGTTGTAGTCCATCGACAGCACCTGGAAGGAGTGTCCGGAGAACGGGATGGACTGGAGGGGGAAGTCCCAGATCCGGCCCCCCTGCACCTTGCCGGGCCACATCTGCAGTCCGCCGGGCGAGCTGGCGTCGTACTTCCAGCCGAGTGCGGCGGCGGTGGGCAGCAGGGCCGTCTGGCCCTCCAGGCAGGGGGTGCGGCCGCCGATCAGTTCCTTCTGGTAGTCGAAGGGCAGCGGGTCGAGGTCGGTGAAACCGGTGTTGGTCTTCCACTCGGTGACGAAGCGCATGGCCTGGTCGATCTCGCTCTTCCACTCGGCGGACGACCAGTTGCGCACCCCGTCGGCGCCGCAGAAGTGGCCGTTGAAGTGGGTGCCTATCTCATGGCCCTCCAGCCACGCGGAGCGCACCTGCTGGAGTGTGGCGTGGATGTGCCGGTCGGCGAGGTAGCCGATCGCGGAGGCGCCGACCGGGTGCTGCGGCGGACGGTAGAGGTGCTTCTTGGACTCGGGCAGCGCGTAGATGCCGCTGAGGAAGAAGGTCATCGACGCCTTGTGGTCGGCCGCGATCTTGCGGAAGCGGGAGAACAGCTGGTTGCTGAGTTCGCCCGCGCCGTCCCAGGAGAACACCACGAACTGCGGCGGCCGCTGGCCGGGCTTCAGCCGCTCGGCCTCGGGCTGGTGCGGCTGGGCGCCGGTGTCGGCGGTGGAGCCGTCGCCGATGAGCTTCAGGGGCCGGGCCTGTGTCGTGCCCGAGGGGTGCGAGGGGCTCTCACCGCCCGAGTCCAGGCCGCCCAGACCGCCCAGACCGCCCGAGCAGGCGGACAGCGCGCCCAGGGCGCCCACCGTCGCGCCCGCGGTCAGCACACGCCTGCGTGAGATGCCGTTCATGATCGTCCCCGGTTTCCTCGTCACGGCCCCGTGCGGAGCCTCCGTTGGTGTCGCTCAAACGGGTTCGATGGGCGAGGACGGCGGAAAGATCGGGGTTCCCGGCACGTGTTGCCGCTCTGTGACAAACGCGACAGTCCCATGAACAACCCCGCTGTCCGACGGGCGGACAGCGGGGCCGGGGGGCAGGGGTCAGGCGCCGGTGCCCGCCTGGAAGACCGACAGGTGCGCCGTGGAGGAGTTGCCGGACACGGGGACCGGACCGCCCGACCACGTCACCTTCACGGAGTCCCGCTCGTCGGGCGGGGTGATGAGGATCGCCGCGGGCTTGGCCGTCTTGGCCCCGCTCACCCCGGGGTTGGAGAACGTCAGGCCCGCCCAGGCGCTCCGGCCCGGTGCGAGGGTGATCTTGGCGGGGCTTCCGGCGTTGCGCTTGGGGTCGGGGCCCAGTTGCTTGCCGGAGGCGTCGACGAAGGCGGCGCCCGGGTAGCCGTCGATCGTGCAGGTCCGCCCCGAGCTGTTGGTCAGCACGAGCGGGAAGCTCTCCTGCCCGGCCCCGGGGTTGTTGGCGCCGACCGACGCGCGCAGCTCGGAGGTGTGGCAGCGGCTGCTGGTGCCGCCTCCGGTGGAGCCCGCCGGGCTCTTGGAACCGGAGTCGCTCGATCCGGTGGAGGCGGCCGGGGTGCCGCCGCTCGTGTCCTTCGACGCGCCGTCGGCGCTCGTCCCGTCGCCGGTGGCCGGCTGGGCCGTCCCGGGCAGCTTCTGCGGGGCGGTGCCGGACGTGCCGTGCTGGCCGCCGCAGGCGGTGAGCAGGGTCAGCGCGGCGACCGCGCCCAGCGCCGACACCATGCGTCGCGCCGTCAGGAAGGGTGCCGTGCCGTAGTGGTCCGGGCCCGTCGTGCCGCGCCGGAAGGTCAACATGATCGATGCTCCTCGCAACTCACCGCCTGGGAGGGCGTGTGCGGACGGGGCCGTGTGCTCCGTCCTTTCTGTCCGATGCGCGCTCGCGGGGAAAAGTTCGGGCGTTCCGGCTGGGTGCGCCGCTGGGGGACGACCGGCGCGCGCTGTGCCGTGGGGGGCGCTGCACTGCGTTCTGTGTGGGGGCTGACCCGCCCCGTGGTGACGGGGCTGACGCACTGAATTGTGCGGGGTCGCCGGCTACCCGATACGCGGGTGGTCAGCCGGTGACTCGCATCGAGTTTAGGACCCGGTCGGTGCGGTCGCTGCCGCCGTCCTGGCGTAGCTGCACATACACCCGGATCCCGCCGGTGCCGTCGGTGGCGGCGAGGGCCGCCTCCGTGACGGAGCCCTTGCCGCCGTCGCAGTCGTCCCAGGTGCGTATGGGCCCCTGCCAGGCCGTGCCGCGGTAGTCACGGCTGCCCTCGTAGTGACAACCCGAATGGGTGAGCGCGCGCACCTTGGCGGCGAGGTCCCCGTGCTCGCTCAGGCCGACGAACGCGCCGTTGACAGGGCTGCGGAGGTCCTGCCATCGCGAGAGGTCCTCGGCGACGCCGAGGGCGGGCTCGTGCCCGTTCGGCAGGCCCAGTGTCTTCGGGTCCCAGCCGGCGTCGCGCAGCTGCTGGCCCCAGGCCGCGGGCACGGCGACCTGGATCCTCCCGGAGGCGTCCTTGACCGTCACGTCCGCCGCCGCGGGCCGGTCGAGCAGCATGGTGGTGGCGAGCGCGGTACCGCCGGCGACGGCCACCGCGGCGAGCGCGAGGAGCAGGGTCCCCCGACGGCGGTGGGGACGCACGGCGGCCGGGGCCGAGGGCGCCCGGCTGGGCGGTGCGACGTCGTCGGCGAGCCGGTCGAGGACGTCGGCGAAGGCGTCCGCGGTCGGCCAGCGCCGCTCCCGGTCGGGTTCCATGGCCCGCAGCAGGGCCCGCCGGGCCTCGGGCGGCAGATCGGGGCGGAGCCGGTCCGGGGGCTGCACCCGGCCGGGCGCTGCGGGGACCGTGCCGGTGACGAGGTGGTAGCCGAGGGCGCCGAGGCTGTAGACGTCGGCGCGGGCGTCGATGCCCATGCCGGGTTCGGTCTGCTCGGGCGGTGCGTACCCCGCGGAGCCCGCGGCCATGGTCAGTCCGGAGGCCTGCGCCAGGCTCTTGGCCAGGCCCAGATCCGCGAGCAGCAGCCGGGTGGAGCCGTCGGGCCCGGTGCGCAGCAGGACGTTGGACGGCTTGATGTCCCGGTGCACGATCCCGGCTCCGTGCAGGGCCGCTGCCGCCCGCGCGGAGGAGGCGGTCAGCCGCAGGGCCTCGGCGACCGGGAGCGGACCGTCGGTGAGGCGGTCGGCGAGGGTGCCGCCGTCGGCGTACTCCATGACGAAGTAGGGCCTGCCGTCGGGCAGCTCACCGATGTCGTAGACCTGGACGACCCGGCTGGAACCGGCCCGGCGCAGCAGGCGTGCTTCAGAGAGGAAGCGCTCCCTGATGTCCAGCCGGTGGGCCCAGTTGTCGGCGAGCACCTTGACCGCGACGAGCGCCTCGAGGTCGTCGTCGTGGGCGAGCCAGACAGTGCCGAAGGCGCCGCCGCCCAGGCGGCGTTCCAGGCGGTAGCGGTCGATCCGCTCCAGGGAGTGCATAGGACTATCATGCCTGGTCGAACATCGACTTCGAGGGGAGCTCCCAGTGGGGGATGCCGCGGATTCCGAGGAGCTCGCCCGACGAGCGGCGGCAGGTGACGCAGTGGCCCTGGACAGGCTGCTCCAGCTGATCGGGCCGGAGGTCCTTCGGCGCTGCGGGCGGTTCCTGCCGTGCCGGGAGGACGCCGAGGAAGCGGCGCAGGACGTGCTGCTCCAGGTGGCGCGGAGAATCACCACGTTCCAGGGCCGCAGTCGCTTCAGCACATGGCTGTACACGGTGGTCGCGAACTGTGCGCGGCAGAAGTACCGGGAACTGAAGCGCCGGGCCGCCGAGCAGCCCGCGACCATCGATGCGACCGAGTACGTCGATCCGCGGACCACCAGCGTGATCGCCGGGTCCCGCGTCGATCTGCTGGAGGCACTGGAGCGGCTGGAGCGTGAGCATCCGCATCTGGTGGCGCCGCTGGTCTACCGGGACATCTGTCAGCTGGAGTACGCGGAGGTCGCCGAACGCGTCGGGGTCCCGCTGGGCACGCTGAAGTCCCGTCTGCACGAGGCGCGCCGGCAGGTCAGGCCCTGGCTGGCCGGCAGCATGTGAGGGACCAGGGGCGGTACGGAGATCCGTACCGCCCCTGCCCGTCAGTGACCGCTGACGTGATGCGGCCGGTACGGCTCCTGGAGCGCCTCGGTCTCCTTGTCGGTGAGGTGGACGTCGAGGGCCGCCACCGCGTCGTCGACGTGGTGCGGCTTGGTGACGCCGACGATGGGCGCGGCGACGGTGTTCTGCTGCAGCAGCCAGGCGAGGGCGACACGGGCGCGCGGGACGCCCCGCTCGGCGGCCACGGTGGCCACCGCGTCGACGACGGCCCGGTCGCCCTCCTGGTAGAGCCGCTTGCCGAACTCGTCGGTGCGGCTGCGCTCGCTGGTCTCGTCCCAGTCGCGGGTCAGACGGCCGCGGGCCAGCGGGCTCCAGGGCAGCGTGCCGACGCCCTGGTCCGCGCACAGCGGCAGCATCTCGCGCTCCTCCTCGCGATAGAGGAGGTTGTAGTGGTTCTGCATCGACACGAAGCGTGTCCAGCCGCCCAGCCGGGCCGTGTACTGGGCCTTGGAGAACTGCCAGGCGTACATCGAGCTGGCTCCGATGTACCGGGCCTTGCCCGCCTTGACCACATCGTGCAGGGCCTCCATCGTCTCCTCGACGGGGGTCGTGGGGTCCCAGCGGTGGATCTGGTAGAGGTCGACGTAGTCGGTGCCGAGACGGCGGAGACTGTGATCGATCTCCGTCATGATCGCCTTGCGGGACAGTCCGCCGCCGTTGGGTCCGGACCGCATCCGCCCGTGCACCTTGGTCGCCAGAACGATCTCGTCGCGCCTGGCGTAGTCGGCGAGCGCTCGGCCGACGATCTCCTCGCTGGTGCCGTCCGAGTAGACGTTCGCGGTGTCGAAGAAGTTGATGCCGGCGTCGAGCGCCCGGCGGATCAGGGGGCGGGACGCCTCCTCGTCGAGGCTCCATGTGTGGGTGCCGCGGTCGGGGAGGCCGAAACTCATACAGCCCAGGCAGATCCGGGACACGTCAAGACCGGTCGAACCGAGCTTCACGTACTCCATGCCACTCCTGCTTTCCCTCGGGGCGGGGCCGGGCGTCGCGGAGCGCCGGAGACGACCGCTCACGGCCGGCCGGCGCCGCCGTCGGCCCCGACGACGTGATCCCTGCCCACCCTAGGGGGTGGCCGGCAACTCCCGCCGGGTGCACGACACCGGGCGCCGGTCCGGCCTCCGCGCCGCGGATCCGGGTGCGCGGATCGTGGGCGGAAGCCGGACGCCCTCGGGCGTCTCTCGCGTCGGCGGCCCGGCGCGTTCGCGCATGGGTCTTCCGACGGGTGCGCGCGTCAGTGGCCGCGCGCGATCCATTCGTCGAGGTGGGGCGCCTCGGCGCCGATGGTCGTCGACTCGCCGTGTCCCGTGCGGACGACCGTCTCCGGCGGGAGGGTCAGCAGCCGGTCGCGGATCGACGCGACGATCGTCGGGAAGTGGGAGAACGAGCGGCCGGTGGCCCCGGGACCGCCCTGGAAGAGGGTGTCCCCGGTGAAGACCGTGCCGAGACCCGGGTCGTAGAGGCAGACCGCCCCGGGTGCGTGACCGGGGGTGTGCAGCACGGTCAGATCGGTGCCGGCCGCCTCGATCACATGGCCGTCGTCCAGCCAGCGGTCGGGCAGCCGGTCCGGATGGGTCATCTTCCACAGCGGCAGGTCGTCCGGGTGGAGCCAGATCGTCGCGCCGGTGCGCTCGGCGAGGGCGGGCGCGGCGTCGATGTGGTCGTTGTGGGCGTGGGTGCACACGATGGCGCGCAGCCGCCGGTCGCCGACGGCCTCGGCGATGGCGTCGGCGTCGTGGGCGGCGTCGATGACGATGGCCTCGTGGTCGTCACCGACGATCCACACGTTGTTGTCGACCTCCCACGTTCCGCCGTCGAGGGAGAAGGTGCCGGAGGTGACCAGGCGGTCGATGCGGGCGGTCATCACAGCACCACCACCGAGCGCAGCACGTCGCCCTGGTGCATCCGCTCGAAGGCCTTCTCCACCTCGTCGAGGGTGATGGTCTCGGTCACGAACTTGTCGAGCGGGAGGCGCCCTTGCAGATGCAGGTCGATCAGCATGGGGAAGTCGCGGGAGGGCAGGCAGTCCCCGTACCAGGACGACTTGAGCGCCCCGCCGCGCCCGAAGACGTCGAGAAGCGGCAGCTCCAGCTTCATCTCGGGGGTGGGGACCCCGACGAGGACGACGGTGCCGGCGAGATCACGGGCGTAGAAGGCCTGCTCGTACGTCTCCGGGCGGCCGACCGCCTCGATGACGACGTCGGCGCCGAAGCCGCCGGTCAGTTCGCGGATCGCCTCGACGGGGTCGGCCTGCCGGGAGTTGACGGTGTGGGTCGCGCCCAGTTCCTTCGCGGTGGCGAGCTTGCGGTCGTCGATGTCCACCGCGATGATCTTCGCCGCGCCCGCGAGATACGACCCCGCGACGGCCGCGTCACCCACGCCGCCGCAGCCGATGACCGCCACGGAGTCGCCACGGCCCACGTTCCCGGTGTTGATGGCGGCGCCGATGCCCGCCATCACCCCGCAGCCCAGCAGGCCAGCCACCGCCGGGGAGACGGACGGGTCGACCTTGGTGCACTGTCCGGCCGCGACCAGCGTCTTCTCCGCGAAGGCGCCGATGCCGAGGGCCGGGGAGAGTTCCTGGCCGGTGGCGGCGAGGGTCATCTTCTGCCGGGCGTTGTGCGTGTTGAAGCAGTACCAGGGACGACCGCGCCGACAGGCACGGCACGTGCCGCACACCGCCCGCCAGTTGAGGATCACGAAGTCCCCGGGGGCGACGTCCGTGACGCCCTCGCCGACCGACTCGACGACGCCGGCCGCCTCGTGGCCGAGCAGGAAGGGGAAGTCGTCGGTGATGCCGCCCTGTTTGTAGTGCAGGTCGGTGTGGCAGACACCGCATGCCTGGATGCGCACCACCGCCTCACCGGGACCCGGATCCGGCACGAGGATCGTCTCCACCCGCACCGGCTCGTCCTTGCCAGGGGCGATCACGCCGCGTACTTCCTGCGCCATGCTGCTGCCTTCCGTCGGTGGTGCGGGCGCGGTGCGCCCGGAGCGGGCCAGGGGCGGCCCACCCCTATGATCCACGGCGGATTAGGCTGAACGCCCATATGGCGCAGGGAATGCCGTGACACTTCGCGAGGAGCGGTGTGAGCATCACCGATAGAGAAGACACGGACAGCACGGAGGACGCGGAAGGCACGCGGGACGCGTACGGTCCCGACGGGCCGAAGGCTGCCGAAGGTGCCGAGACCGCCGGGGGTGCGGAAGGTGCGGCACCGGGCCCGGACTCCGCGGTGCCCGCGTGGCGGCTGCTCCTCGGATATGTACGACCGCACCGGTGGACGCTGATCGCGGGTGCGCTGCTGGCGCTCGTCACGGGGGCCACGGGGCTGCTGCTGCCGCTCGTGGCCCGCGGCCTCATCGACGATCTGGCGCACCACCGGCCCCTCACCGGGGCGCTGCTCGGCATGGCGGGGCTCGTGCTCGGCAATGCGGCGCTGGGCGGACTGGGTTCGTACGTGCTGCGGCGCACCGCCGAGTCGGTGGTGCTCGGTGCCCGGCGCACCCTGTCGTCGTATCTGCTGCGGCTGCGGATATCCGCGGTGGACCGCACCGAGCCCGGCGACCTGATGGCCCGTATCACCTCCGACACGACGCTGCTGCGCGAGGTCACCACGGACTCGCTGGTCGGTCTCGCCACCGGCGGCCTGACGCTGCTCGCGACGCTGGTGATGATGGGCCTGGTGGACGTGGTGCTGCTCGGTGTCACGCTCGCCGTGGTGCTGGGCGCGGGCACCGTGCTCGGGGTGATCGTGCCGCGCATCAACCGGGCGAGCCGGCAGGCGCAGGACGCGGTCGGCGCGATGGGCGCCCTGCTGGAGCGGATCCTCGGCGCGCTGCGCACGGTCAAGGCGTCGGGTGCGGAGTACCGCGAGGAGGCGGCCGTCCACGCGGCGGCGGAGGAGTCGTGGCGGCAGAGCGTGCGCGCCGCCAAATGGACGGCTGTCGCGGGAAACACGGCGGGCCTCGCGATGCAGATCGCCTTCATCACCGTGCTGGCGGTGGGCGGCGCGCGAGTGGCGACCGGCGCGATCGACGTGGGCACCCTGGTCGCGTTTTTGCTCTACGTGTTCTATCTGATGTCGCCGATCCAGGAGGTCGTCGGCGCGGTGACCCAGTACCAGACCGGTTCCGCCGCGCTCGCCCGTATCCAGGAGGCGCTGCGGCTGCCCGCCGAACCGCCCCTCCGGTCCGCTCCGTTGCCGTCGCCCGGCGCGCGACCGGCCGCCGTCGCCTTCGAGGAGGTGCGCTTCCGGTACGGCGACGATCTGCCGTATGTGCACCACGGGATGACCTTCGCGGTGCCGGCCCGCGGGATGACCGCCTTCGTCGGTCCTTCGGGTGCGGGCAAGACAACCGTGTTCTCCCTGATCGAGCGGTTCTACGACCCGGAGTCGGGCACCATCACGGTCGACGGCCGGGACGTGGGCGAGTGGGAGCTGTCCGAGCTGCGCTCCGCCATCGGCTATGTGGAGCAGGACGCGCCGGTGCTGTCCGGTTCGCTGCGGGACAACCTTCTGCTCGGCAACCCCGAGGCGGACGACGCGGAGGTGACGCGTGTGGTGCGGACGACGCGGCTGGACGGTCTGGTGGGGCGTCTCCCCCAGGGGCTCGACACCCTCGTCGGGCATCGCGGGACCAAGCTGTCCGGCGGGGAGCGCCAGCGTGTCGCGATCGCCCGCGCGTTGCTGCGCCGCCCGCGCCTGCTGCTGCTGGACGAGGCGACCTCGCAGCTCGACGCGGTCAACGAGGCGGCCCTGCGGGACACCGTCGCGGATGTGGCGCGGTCGACGACGGTCCTCGTGGTCGCCCATCGGCTGTCCACCGTGACGGCGGCCGACCGGATCGTCGTCATGGACGGGGGCCGCGTTCGCGCGGTCGGCACCCATCGCGATCTGGTGGCCGCGGACCCCCTGTACGCCGAACTGGCCGCGACCCAGTTCCTCGCGGCGGACGACTGAGGGCGCCGCGGCCAGGCTCGGGGCGGGTCAGGACTCCGGGCGTGCGGCGGTCAGGATCTCCGGGGCGGCCTCGTCGTCGACGGAGTGCGCGAGGAAGTCGTCGACCATGCGGTGGAAGAGGGTGGCGAGCTGCCTCAGTTCCTCGGGCGACCACGCGGAAAGGGCCGCCTGCATGCCACGGACGCCGGTCTCGCGGACGCGGTCGACGGCCTCCCGGCCGAGGGTGGTGAGTTCGACGCGGTGGGCGCGGCGGTCGTCCGGGTCCGGCACCCGGCTGACGTAGCCCGACTTCTGCAGCTGCTGCACCTGCCGGGTGACGTGCGAGGCCTCGACCCCGAGCCGGTTGGCCAGTTCGCCCGGGCGCAGCGGCTCGGAGTCGGCGATCTGCCGCAGCAGGGCGACGGCGGCCCGGTCCAGCGGCACACCCGCGAGCGCCATCAGCCGGTCGTGCTGTCGGGCGCGCGTGCTCAGATACGTGATGCGGTTGAGCGCTCGCTCGATCTCGATCACTTCCGGAGAGGCGGGGGCGGAACGCGGCTGTGGGGTGGGCATACGCCCGAGTTTACCATATCGTTGACTAAGTCAAGTAAATTGGCCGCGGGGTTCCGCACCGGGCCGGCCGTGCTCGGCCAGCCGTCCGACCTCGTATCCCCGCTGCTCGCAGGTGTCGAGGACGAGCGGCAGCGCGCCCAGCGCCGACCGCCAGGCGCCCGGGGCGGAGGTGCAGTCGGAGTCGTGCAGCAGGACGGTCCCGCCCCCGTCGAGGTCGGCCGTGACCGTGCGGTGGACTGAGTCCGGTGTGGCGTGGGCGGTCCAGTCCTCGCCCCAGCAGGTCCACAGCACGGGGGTGAGATCGAGACGGCGGGCGGCCAGATGCGCGGCGGCCGACATGATGCCGTAGGGAGGCCGGAAGAGCCGCGGCTGCCGTCCCGTGATCGCGGCGACCGTGTCACGGGCACGGGCGAAGTCGTCGTAGGTGGCGCGCGGGCCGCGCAGCAGCAGCGGACGGTGCCGCCAGCCGTGGACGCCGATCTCGTGGCCCGCCGCGGCGATGTCGCGGACCAGACCGGGAGAGCGGTGCGCCTGGTTGCCGAGCAGGAAGAAGGTGGCGTGCACGCCCCGGTCGGCGAGCAGCCGCAGGAACAGCGGGGTGGACACCGGGTCGGGGCCGTCGTCGAAGGTGAGGGCCACATGACCGGCCCGGCCGCGGCCGGACAGGCGGGGCATGACGCGGTTGCGCAGCGGACCGAAGGTGGAGACGACGGGCGCGACATGGACGGCGGCGAGGACGGGCAGCGCGGCACGGGCGGCGGCGCGCACCAGGCGAGCGGCGGTCATGCGTCGGGTCCCTCCGGTCGGAGCCGTACGGTGGTCACGAGGGGTGTCCCTCCGGTCGGGGGCCGTGGCCCGGTGCGAGGCGAGCGGGATCACGATCCAGGATGACAGCCGGGCGGCGGCGCGGCGCGCGCCGCGTCAGCTCGGGTGGTAGAGCGAGATCAGCAGCTCGGTCACGGACTGCACCGCGGGGTGCGGATCGTCCCGCCACCAGGTGAGCCGGACGGCGATGGGCTCGGCGTCACGCACCGGCCGGTAGACGACCCCGGGCCGGGAGTACTGATTGGCGGTGGACTCGGCCGTCATGCCGATACGCCGGCCGGTGGAGATCGCGGCCAGCCAGTCGTCGACGTCGTGCGTGGCCTCGGTGGCCGGGCGGGCGTCCGGCGGCCACAGCTCCGCTGTGGTGGTGCCGGTGCGGCGGTCCACCAGGAGGGTGCGTCCACTCAGGTCCCCGAGGCGTACCGAGCGGCGCCTGGCCAGCGGATCGTCGGCGGCCATGGCGCACAGCCGCCGCTCCAGCCCCACGATCGCCGAGTCGAAACGCCGGTCGTCCACCGGTCTGCGCACCACCGCGAGGTCGCAGGATCCTTCCGCCAGCCCGGCCGTCGTCGAGTTCACGCGTACCAGGAGCAGTTCGGTCGCCGGATGCTGTTCACGCCAGCGCCGCTGGAAGGCGAGGGTGTGGCGGCCGAGCGCCGACCAGGCGTAGCCGATCCGCAGCCGGGCGGGACCGGAGGTCGCGTCCCGGACCAGTTCGTCCACCTCGGCGAGCACCCGCCGAGCGTGCGCCATGACGCGCACCCCGGCGGGGGTGGGGGTGACCTCGCGGGAGGTACGGCGCAGCAGCCGTACGCCCAGCGAGCGTTCGAGCGAGGCCAGCGTGCGGGACACGGCCGCCTGGGAGACGCCGAGGGCGATGGCCGCGTCGGTGAAGGTGCCCTCGTCGACGATCGCCAGAAGGCACCGCAGCTGCCGCAGTTCCACGTCATGCATGACCCAAGCGTATGAGTGTCTCGGTGCATGCATTTTTCGCATGCTTCCCGTCCTCGCACCATCGGAGCATGCACGCAGCATCCGCAGACCCCGCGGCGCCCGCCGCAGGCCGGACCGATCCCCCGGTCCTCGGGCCGCAGTCCGCCGGCACGAGCCCGGCCGGTGTCGTCACCATGGTCGGCAGCGGCCTGTCCAATCAGACGGGCGCCGCGATCGGGTCCCTCGCCTTCCCCGTCCTGGGGCCGCTCGGCGTCGTCGCGGTGCGCCAGTACGTCGCGGCGCTGGTCCTGCTGGCCGTCGGCCGGCCCCGCCTGCGGTCGTTCACCTGGCCGCAGTGGTGGCCGGTGCTGCTGCTGGCCGTGGTGTTCGGGACGATGAACCTGTCCCTGTACAGCGCCGTCGACCGGATCGGCCTCGGGCTCGCGGTGACCCTGGAGTTCCTCGGCCCGCTCGCCATCGCCCTGACCGCGTCACGGCGCCCGGTCGACGCGTGCTGTGCGCTGATCGCGGCGGCGGGAGTCGTCGTCCTGATGCGCCCTCAGCCGTCCGCCGACTACGTGGGAATGGGCCTCGGCATCCTGGCCGCCTGCTGCTGGGCGGCGTACATCGTGCTCAACCGCGTCGTCGGCCGGCGCGTCCCCGGGGCGCAGGGCTCGGCGGCCGCGGCAGCCGTGTCCGCCCTGCTGTTCCTGCCCGTCGGGGTCGTCGTCGCGCTTCGGCACCCGCCGACCGCCGGGGCGGCCGGGTGTGCGGTCGCGGCCGGTGTCCTGTCCTCCGCGGTGCCCTATCTCGCGGATCTGTTCACGCTGCGGCGCGTCTCGGCGCCCGCGTTCGGACTGTTCATGAGCGTCAACCCCGTGCTGGCCGCGATCGTGGGCCTGCTCGTGCTCCGCCAGCGGCTGGGCGGCATGGAGTGGGCGGCCATCGGGGCCGTCGTGGCCGCCAACGCGGTCAGCATCGTGGCCGGACGGCGCTGACGAGGCCCGGAAGCGCTCGGCCGACGCGGTGTACGACGGGACGCGGGTGGAGGGCCGGTCCACCGGCCCCCCTCGTCAGAGCGACGGACCGCCCGGGGTGGCCTCACGCACCGCGGCTCCCGCAGCGGGCGTGCCGGCCGCGTCGGTCCCCACGGCCTCGCGCCAGGCCGCTCCGGACGCGATGGCCTGCCGCCAGTGTCGGATCGCCTTCGGCGCTATTCCCGCGGCGACGACGCCCGTCACCCGGTCACCGGTGCGGTACACCGCCAGAAACCGCCGTTCGGCCAGAGCACCCTCCACGACGGCGAACTCGTCATGGCCGCGCAGATGGCCGTAGGCCTGGATCTTCAGCTCGTACTGGTCGGACCAGAAGAACGGCACGGGTGCGAACGGTCTGCCCGGTCCGGCCGCGAGCAGGTTGCGGGCCGCGGCCATGCCCTGCTCGGCCGCGTTGGTGCGATGCTCGATCCGCATCGACACACCGAACAGCGGGTTGTGCCAGCGGGCCACGTCCCCGGCCGCGTACACGTCCGGGGCCGCCGCGCAGTACTCGTCGCAGACCACTCCGTCGTCCACCGCCAGGCCGCTGTCCGCCAGCCAGCCGGTGTTGGGCACCGAGCCGATCGCGACCAGGATCTCATCGGCCTCGACCACCTCGCCGTCCGCGAGCCGCACTCCTTCCTCGGTCACCTCCGTCACCGTGACCCCGGTGCGCAGTTCCACCCCGTGGTCCTGATGGGCCTGGGCCAGCACGCGTCCGACGTCCTCGCCGACCGCGTGCGCGAGCGGCACCGGCGCCGGTTCCAGCAGGGTCACCCGGGCGCCGAGTCCGCGGGCCGCGGCGGCGGCCTCCGCCCCGAGGAACCCGGCGCCGACCACGACCAGCCGTCGGCCTGGGGCGAGCCCGTCCCGCAGGGTCAGCGCGTCGTCCAGGGAGCGCAGGACGTGCGCGCCCTCGCCGGGCAGCCGGCGCGGGCGTAACCCGGTGGCGATGACCAGTCCGTCGTACGCGACCGTGGAACCGTCGGCCAGCCGGACCGCTCGGCCCGCCAGGTCCAGCCCCGTCGCCGCGACGCCCAGTCGCAGGTCCAGGCCGAGTGCGCGCAGATGGCCGGGCGTGCGCAACATCAGCCGCTCCGGCCGCCATCCGTCGGCCAGCAGTTGCTTGGACAGGGGCGGCCGGTCGTAGGGCGCGTGGGGTTCGTCGCCGACGAGGGTCAGGGTGCCCTCGTACCCCTCGCGGCGCAGTGTCTCGACCGCGGCGAGACCCGCGGCCGACGCGCCGACGACCACGATGTGCCTCACTGTGCCGCCGCCCGGGTCGTGGGGGCGTCGCGCAGGGCGCTCGGCTGGTCCTGTTCCATCCGCGTGTTCCCTTCCCCATTCGTCGGATTCATCTGGTGCCGGATCGTCGGATCGCTCGGTGCATCGGATGCGTGGTCTGGCATGAACGGCCGCCACCAGAGCGAAAGTTCGGGGATACGGTAGTCCGATACGTTCAGTGGGAACGGGAGTTCGTTCTCGGCGTAGCCGCAGCCCCTTTCCCTCCCCCCGGTCGCGCGCGTATCTCCCCTGTCTCAGGCGCGGTTCGTGACCGGGGCCAGCCAGATGCCGACGATCGCGTCGACCAGGCCGCTCGCGGCGTCGCCCCAGGTGGCACGAGGGGTGGGCGTGCCCTCGGCCAGGGCGCGTTCCCGTTCGGCGGGCAGATGGAGTATCAGCTCCCTTGCCATGGCGCTGCGTTCGGCCCGGATCTCGGGCGGCAGATCGGGCAGACAGCGGTGCAGCCCCTCGAGCACCTGCCGAAGTGACGACGAGGAGAGGGACTCCTCGACCATGATCGCGTGCATCCCCGGATCGGTCATCACCTGGGCGCAGAACCGGGCGTACCAGGTGGGGCTGCCGAGCGCCGCAAGATGCTCGGGGAGGGGACGCACCAGACAGGACACCCAGTCGCGTACGTCCGTGGAGTCGCCGGTCTCGGCCAGCATCCGCAGGCGCACGCCCTCGATGCGTGCGGCGTGTTTGCGGACGATCGCGCGGACCAGGTCGGCCTTGGTGCCGAAGTGGTAGCCGACCGCGGTGTTGTTGCCCTGGCCCGCGGCCTCGCTGACCTGACGGTTGGACACGGCGTGCACCCCGCGCTCGGCGAACAGCCGCTCCGCGGCGGTGAGGATCAACTCGCGCGTCGCGCCGACCTGTTCCGCCCGTACCGTCCTGCCGGCCATGGTCACCACCCCACCGGGACTGCGGGCGGTCCTCCGGCGGCCAGTCCCGCGAGCGGCCGGAGGTCCTCGACCGGGGTGGCGAGGTCCACGGGCGGAAGCCTACGCAAGGGCGGTGCCCCGACGATCCGCCGGCGCCCGAGGGTCCCGGCGGCTCGCGGCCGTTCCGGCGTCCCCGGGCCCTGATCAGCGCATCCAGGCGCGGTACGACAGCATCTCACCCGCCTCGAGGCCGTACTCGCGTTCGGCCCGGCCGGAGGTGCTCTCCAGACCCAGTACGCCGCTGGGCACGGGATCGGCGCGGCGCAGCTGCGCCCTGCGCCGCAGGCTGTGCGCGGGCCGTCTGCTCGGTGCGGCGCTCGCCGTCGCGGCCACCCTGCCGGCGGTCGTGGCGGGGTGAGGGCAGAGCCGGCTGCTCAGGCGCCCGGCCGCCAGTGGGCCGGGCGCAGGATGGCGAGCAACTGCCGGACCAGTTCGTCCACGATCTCGTCGAGGGTCGCCTCCACCCAGCCGGCCCGCCAGTCGTGCAGCAGGCCGTTGACGCTGCCGATGAACGCCGTGGCCGCGATCCGGTAGTCGCGCGGCGCCGCCTCCCCGCGCTCGGCGGCCAGCGCGGCCTCGGCACAGATGAACTCCACCCACCGGGAGCGGCGTTCCAGCCGCTGTTCCTCCAGCCGCGGGCTGACGCCGATGATCTCGACGAAGGTGATCCGGATCCGGCGCGGATCGGAGGTGACGTCGGCCGCGTACGCCCCGAAGACCGCGGCGGCGCGCTCGGCGAGCGGGAGGTCGCGGGCGCGCGCGAGGGCGGCCGCCGCGGCCTGCTCCGCCCAGTCGTTGACCTGGAGGTGCAGAGCGGCCAGCACGTCCTCGAGGGTGTGGAACTGCTCGTAGAACTGGCGTGTCGACAGCCCCGCCGCCTCGCTCAGCGCCGCGACTGTGGTGCACCGGTAGCCGGGACTGTCACCGAAGAGCTGCAGCGCGGCGTCCAGAAACCGCCGGCGTCGCTCGGCCTGCCGTTCCTCGGCCGACTTGCCTCCGTAGCGCCCCGTGGGCTGTCTGAGTCTGCCCGTCACGCACTCCCCCGCGTCACTCGCCGATGTGTTCGCCTCTCGCTCAATTTTGTCGCGTGCGGAGTCTTGTGAAGAAGGCGGCACCCTCCTTACTTTCCAGTAAGTCATTCTGAACGCAGACGTATTCAGAATCGGCGACCCGCACCCTCCGGCCCCGCCGGGCGTCGCACCCCGATCGCATTGTCATGCTCGCACCAGGTCCAGGTGGCCTTCGCCACCCTCCCTCGACGACAGGACCCCCACCATGCCTGCCTCCAGACCCCGGTACCTGCTCGCCCTGTCCGCCGCCCTCGCCCTGACCGCCGGCGGGACGGCGTCGGCGGCCTCGGCACAGGACTCCTCCACCGCGCTGCGCGAGGTGATGTTCGTCGGCAACAACTGGGACGGCACCGCCGACGTCATCAGGTCGAGCGGCGACTTCGCGAAGATCGGCCGCGTCAACGTGATCCCCGACAAGTCCGAACGGATGGCGGAGATCAACGGCGATCCCATCAAGTGGATCTACTTCATGGCCATCCGCAACAGCGTCGGCGAGGGGCACGACCAGTTCGTCGACGACATGTACTCCACGCCGGACGGCAGGTCGATGGTCGTCTCCCGGCCGAGCTTCGCCGACGTCGTGTCCATCGATCTGGCCACCGGAAGGATCAACTGGCGTTTCCCGGTGGCGGGTTACCGCGCCGACCACATGGCGGTCTCCCCCGACGGCACCCGGGTCGCGGTCTCCGCCTCCACCGCCAACAAGGTGCAGGTCCTCGACATCGACACCGGTCAGGAACTGGGCGAGTTCGCCACCGGCGACAAGCCGCACGAAAACATCTTCACCAAGGACGGCAAGTACATCTGGAACATGGCCATCGGTGACGTCAACACCTCGCTGGACGACCCGGCGTGGGACTGGACCAAGGGCGACCGCCACATCACGGTCGTGGACGCCCACACCTTCAAGCAGGTCAAGATCGTCGACATGCGCAGCCGGCTCGACGCCATCGGGCTGAAGGACTTCTCCGACGCGGTGCGTCCCGCCGCGTTCACCCCCGACGAGTCCAAGCTGTACTTCCAGGTGTCGTTCTTCAACGGCTTCCTGGAGTACGACGTGGCCGCCGACAAGATCACCCGGGTGAAGACCCTGCCGAAGAACCCGGCGACCAGCGAGGACCGTACGACCTGGGTCAACGACTCACGCCACCACGGCATCTCGATGAACCCGTCCGGCACCAAGCTGTGCATCGCGGGGACGATGGACGACTACGCCACCGTCGTCGACCGCGCCACCCTCCAGGAGGGCCCGCTCGTCACCGCCTCCAAGCCCTACTGGGCGACCGTGAGCGGGGACGGCGAGGACTGCATCATCTCGGAGAGCGGCGCCGACCAGGTCACCGCGATCGACTTCTCGACGGGCGAGAAGGTCGTCTCGGTCCCGGTCGGCGACCACCCGCAGCGGGTGCGCCTGGCCCATGTCCCGGAGGACTGGACGGGTCCCTCCGCTAGCTGATCTCCTTCGCCGCCCACGCCGACAGCTCCGTCCGCGCCGCGCTCAGCAGCGACGCGGACGGGGCCTTCGCTCCGTTCGTGACCAGCGCGCAGTGCACGCCCGCGGGGCCGGAGGCGGTCAGCAGAAGCCGTTTGCCGCCCGCGCCACCGGGTTCGTCCGCCACGGCGATCGGGGTCGACCCGGTGTACGCGGGCAGTCCAGCCGCGGTGCCGAGATCCGAGACCACCGTGGTGGACGCGGCCGGGAAGGAGGCGGGCAGATGCAGCTCCGTGGGCGCGGCGGAGCCGTTCGAGCGCCAGACCAGCAGACCGTACTGGCCCGAGCCCACCAGCCGCGCCACGTCGGGGAGCGAGGCCGGGACCGGGTTCCAGGTCAGGGTGGTGGAGCCGTCCCGGGAGCGGTCCTCGTACGTGAAGGCGAGCGTCGTCCCCGCGGTGGCGCTCGGGTAGAGCCGGTCCAGCAGCCGGGCGTCCTGGCGCAGCACCGGGGAGCCGGAGTCGTCGAGGGCGACCACCGAGAGGTCCTCCCCGTTCCAGGCGTCGCCCGGGGTGAGGACCTTGTCGGGGTTGCCGTTCATCGCCTCGTGGTGGCGGCCGCTGTAGAGATCCCACTGCCACTGGGTGCCGGACAGCACCGTTCCGGAGGCCGCCGGATCGTTCCACCAACTCGTGCCCGGCAGCCGGGAGTCGAGGGCCTGGTACATCGCCTTCACCACGGTGGGCGCCTTGTCGGAGACCGAGCCGGACAGCGGATGGCCGAACTCGCTGACGACGGCGGCCGTGCCCAGGGCGGCGGCCCGGTCGCGCACGGTGGCGAAGTCGCCCGCGTACTGACCGTCCCCGGCCTTGCCCCACATCAGGATGCCGGAGATGGCCTTCTGGTCGTAGAAGTGGGTGTTGAAGACATAGCGCGATCCGAGCGTGCCCGCGTCGAGGAGTCCTCCTTCCTGCTTCTGACTGGAGATGTTGGCGTTCCAGAAGAGGTTGGGCTCGACGAAGGCCGGTTTGTCCTGCCAGCCGGCCGAGTCCATGCGCGCGCGGAACCGCTCGTAGAACGGCAGGAGCACGTTCTGCTCCCAGGTGCGGCTCGTCCGACCCGAGTCGTAGGTGCCCGCGTACGGCTCGTTGTACGGGTCGAAGCCCATGACGCCCGCGAACTCGTCGTCGGTCAGGTGCTGGGCGAGGTACGTCATGGTCTGCTGGGCTGTGGCGAGGAAGGCGTCCTGCACGCCGTACGCGTTGCGCCAGAAGTCGTACGACGCCTTCGTCACCGCCTGGTTCTGGGTGATGTTCTGGCCCCAGAAGAGACAGATCCCGCAGGACTCAGCGGGGTAGTTCCCGGCGTCCACGGCCCACTGCGGGGCGCCGTCACCGGTGTACCAACTTCCCTCGTCGAACAGATGGCGCGAGTAGAGGTCCTGGTGGAAGTCGGGCAGAACGCGGAGGCCGGCGTCGAGGAACGGGCGCATCTGGTCCGTGAGCGCGGCGAGATAGGCCGTGTCGGTCCGGCCTCGTACGGGCTCGGCGTGGTCCCACGAGAGCAGGAAGCGGACCGCGTTGCCACCGCCCAGGGTGCGCAGCGCGGCCGCGGACTTCCTCGCGTCGGCGACCGAGGCGAAGGGCAGGCCGCCGTTCTCCGCCAGCTTGGTCTCGCCGGAGACGTTGTAACCGCGCAGCACGACCTCGCGGCCGAGACCGTCGGTCAGCCGGCCGTCCCGGACGGTGAGGGCGGACCGGGCCCGGGCGTCGAACCAGAGGGAGTCCGGAAGGGAGGCGGCGGCCACGGGATGTCCACCGGTCGTCGCAAGCAGACCGGTGAGCGCCACGAGAAAGCCGAGCAGACGCGCACGCAGTTTCGCCATGTCCATTACAATCGGACGAGAATTGCGAGGCGTCAACTCACTTGCCCTGACCGCCTGTTGGGGCGCTAGATGCGTGGGGGCAGGCGGTGCAGTCGTACGTCCCCGAGCGTGCCCTCGGTCACCGTCGCGGTCATGTACGTGCAGTGCGGCCGGCGTCGCCGGTCGGTCGGGGAACCCGGGTTGAGCAGCCGCAGACCGGTGTCCGTGGTGGTGTCCCACGGGATGTGGCTGTGTCCGAAGACCAGCACGTCGAGATCGGGAAAGCGCGCGGCGCAGCGGGCTTCACGCCCCCGGGCGGCGCCGGTCTCGTGGACCACCGCGAGGCGCAGACCGTCGAGGTCGGCACGGGCCACCTCGGGCAGCCGGGCTCGCAGGGCGGGACCGTCGTTGTTGCCGTGGACGCCGATCAGCCGCGCGGACCGGCTCTCCAGCAGATCGAGCGTGGCGACGTCCACCCAGTCACCGGCGTGGATCACGACGTCGGCACGAGGGAGTTCGGCGAGGAGTTGCGGGGGCAGTTCCCTGGCGCGCCGGGGGACGTGGGTGTCGGACATGAGCAGCAGACGCACGATGTCAGGGTGTCATGACGGCACGACCGGGGGGCGCCGCCCGCACCGGGGGCGCGTCCACGGCCATGCGCGGGCCGGTGTCCGTGGTCGTGTCGACGAGCGGTCGTCGTCAGGTGCGGGCACTCGTCGGCGCCTGTTCGAGGAGGATGTCCGCCCACACCTGCTTGCCCCCGCTGACCGGGAGCGTCCCCCAGGCCGCGGCCACGGCCTCGACGAGCAGGATGCCCCGGCCGCCGGTGGCCTCCCAGCCGATGCTCGTCGGCTTGACGGGCGAACGCGGTGAGGCGTCCGCGACCGCGACGCGCAGCCGGTGGTTGAGCAGAGTGAGGTCGAGGCGCACCCGGCCGTCGGTGTGCACAAGGGCGTTGGTGACGAGCTCGGAGACGACGAGGAGCACGGTGTCGACGTCCTCCGTCGCCACACCCCAGACACGCAGATAGCGCCGGGTGAAGCGCCGGGCGTGCCGGACCGCCTCGGGGACCCGCCACACCGTCCAGGTCTCGCGCAGCGGGCGCACCGCCATGCCGTCGTAGCGGACCAGGAGGAGGGCGACGTCGTCGCTGCGGTTGGCGTCGGCGAGCAGCGCGTCCGCGACGAGCCCGAGGTGGCCGGGATCCGCGGCGGACAGCTCCCGGCCCAGCCGCACGAGGCCGTCGTCGAGGCTGGTCTCGGCGGTCTCCACCAGGCCGTCCGTGGTGAGGGCGACGATCGTGCCGGGCTGCAGCCGCATCTGGGTCATCGGGTACTCCGCCTGGTCGACGACGCCGAGGGGCGGTCCGCCCTCCGCCTCGACGATCTCCGCTCTGCCGTCCGGATGACGCAGTACCGGCGGAATGTGTCCGGCACGGACGCACCAGGCGGTCCCCTCCTCCATGTCGACGTCGACATAGCAGCAGGTGGCAAAGAGGTCGGACTCCATCTCCACGAGGAGCCGGTTGGCGTGCGACACGACGACGTCAGGGGGGTGGCCCTCGGCGGCGTACGCGCGCAGGGCCGTGCGCATCTGGCCCATGAGGGTGGCGGCTCCGGCGTTGTGACCCTGCACGTCGCCGATGACGAGGGCGGCGTGGTTCTCGGGCAGCGGGATCACGTCGTACCAGTCGCCGCCGAGTTCCAGGCCCGCGGTGGTCGGCAGATAGCGGGCCACGGCGTCGGCGCCCGGCAGCCGGGGCAGACGGCGGGGAAGAAGGGCGCGCTGGAGCATGCCGATCAGTTCGTGTTCGGCGTCGAAGGCGTGGGCGCGCACGAGCGCCTGTCCGGCGAGACCCGCGGCGGCGGTGAGCAGGGCGCTCTCGTCGGGGGTGAAGTCGTGCGGGCTGTCCCAGCCGATGAGGCAGGCGCCCGCCGTTCGTCCGCCCGCGGGCAGCGGCAGCACGACCAGGCCGCCGGGCCCGACCTCGGCGAGCGCGGGTTCCAGGTCGGTGCCGGCCGGCCAGATCCCCGCGCGGCCCTCGCGCAGCGCGGCGGCGAGCGTCGGCATGGCGCGTACGGGGGCGTCGGGCCACTCGGTGCGCCATTCGGTGCGCCACAGCTCGGGCCAGGCATCCGGTTCGGGCGGGTCGAGGACGGTGACGACGAGCCGGTCGGACTCCAGCTCGGCCAGGGCGATCCGGTCCGCGCCCAGCGGGGTGCGCAGGGCGGCGACCACGGCGCCGCTGACATCGCGGACGGTGCCCGCCATGGCGAGGGCCGCGGCGAGCCGTTGGATGCGGGTGACGTCGCTGACGGCGGGGCGCAGCTTCGAGGCGTCCGCGACGGTACCGACGAGCCGGGCCGGCCGTCCCTCCTCCGCGGGCAGCAGCCGCCCGCGCAGCCGCAGCCATCTCGGCGCGCCGGAGGGCTGGAGGATACGGAACTCCAGTTCCCGGTCCCCGACGGAGAGACGCTCGGGTTCCACGACGGACATCAAGGCCGGCACGTCCTCCGGCACGGTCCGGGCGAGCAGGGTCTCGACCCTGCCGTCGAACGCGTCCGGATCGATGCCGTAGAGGTCCAGTACCTCGCCGTCGACCTCGACCCGGCCGGTGTCCACGGTGAGAGCGAACGAGCCGCCGACCGGCCGGGCGGTGCCGTCCGTGTCCGGCGCGGGGCCGGTGACGGCTTCGGTGACGAGTTGGAGGCACTCGCGGTCCTCGGCGTCGAAGCCGTCCGGATGGTCGGTGACGGCGGCCAGGCAGCCGCCGTCGCGCAGCGGCAGGATCCCCAGCCAGAAGTCCGGGTCCGGCAGCCGGCCCGGGTCGGAACAGCGACCGAGGTCCTCCGGCGCGAGCCAGAGGGGCTGCCCGGTGCGGTGGGCGTCCGCCAGGGGGGACCCCGCGGGAAGCGGATGGATGTCGCGCAACCCGTACAGGGTCCTCGGCACGCCGACCGCTTCGATCAGCCGGACCCCGTCACCGTCCTCGTGCGGGGTGTAGACGGCGACGAGGGTGGCCGTCGTGAAGGCCAGGGCCTGTTCGAGGACGCGGCGCAGCCGCTCGCGCGGTTCGAGGTCCGCGGTGAGCGTCTTGAGGGCAAGTTCCGCACGCTGCGTTCTCGTTCTGCGTCCCGCAGCGCCCTCACTGCCCACTCTGCAATTACAGCGCTTCCGCCGCTGCGGCGCAGCCCCTCTGCGCGTGTCGGCGCAGCTCCTTGTGCGTGTCGTTACCTCGGGGCGCCGACGGACTGTCGCGGCGGAGCCTGGCGGGATGCGATGTGTCCCGGTTTCTGGGGGTGACAGGGACACCCGGGAAGCGCGGGAGCGGACCTACGGTGGTCGTATGAACGGCACGAACGCCGTCGGCGACTTGGAGGTCGCGCTGCTCGCCGGCATCAGCTCCGACCACCACCTGCGGCTGGAACAGGGCCGCACTCGAACAAGTTCGAGATCGGCGTTCCGGCCACCGCGCCGACCGACGAGGGATGACCGGTCCGGACTCCCTGAGAAGGGGGCGACTTCGCGGTCGCGAACGTTTCAGAACGTATTGCCGGCCGACGCCGATCGGTCCGGCCCTCCCGCCGGAGGGCCGGACCGTGGCGCACTGATTCAGGGGCTCAGTGGCTCGTCAGCGAGGAGCCGTCGGCCGCGCCGTTGCCCTGCGCCTGCCCGGGCTGCTCACTGCCGGACTGCCCACTGCCGGACTGGTCGGCCGCGCCGCCCGTCTGCTGACCGGCGCCGCTCTGGTCGCCGGGGCTGGCGCTCTCCTGACCAGCACCGCTCTGGTCACCCGCACCGGCACCGGCGCCGGCACCGCTCTGGTCACCCGCACCGGCACCGCTCTGGTCACCCGCACCGGCACCGGCACCGCTCTGGTCACCGGGGCTCGCGCTCTGGTCGCCCGCACCCGCAGCGCCGCCCCCGCCCACCGCGCCACCCGCGCCGAGGGTCGCGCCGGTCGCCTTGAGCGCCGCGGTCACCGGCTGGAAGAAGGTCTCGCCACCGGCGGTGCAGTCGCCGCTGCCGCCCGAGGTCAGACCGACCGCGCTGCCGTCCTGGGTGAAGAGGGAGCCACCGCTGTCTCCGGCCTCGGCGCAGACGTTGGTCTGGATGAGCCCGGTGACGGTGTCGACGCCGCCCGGCACGGTCTCGCTCTGGAAGTTGACGGTGGCGTCGAGTCCGGTGACGGTTCCGTCGTGCAGACCGGTGGTGCTGCCCATCCGGAAGACCTGCTGGCCCACCACCGCGTCCGCGGCCTGGTTGATCTGGACCGTCTGCCCGTTGCCGGCGTTGACCTCGCTCGGCGCCTGGGTCTTGGGGTCGTCGTACTTGACCAGCGAGAAGTCACCGTTGCCGGGGAAGGTGGCCTGGTCGACGGTGGCGATCGGCTGCCCGTTCTGGGAGTCGGACCACTGCTTGGCCGCGACGCCGCAGTGGCCGGCCGTCAGGAAGGCCGGGGTCCCGTCGCTCGCGGTGACGTTGAAGCCGAGGGAGCAGCGGACACCACCGCCGTTGGCCTGGGCGAAGATGGCGTCACCGCCCGACACCAGCGTCTTGAACGAGCCGCCGGACTTCTTGAGGGTCGCCATACCCGAGCCGAGGCTCTTGACGGTCGACTCCACCTTGTCCCACTTGGCGCCGGTGACGCTGCTGTCGGCGCTGACCTGGATCTTGTTGGTCTTGGGGTCCACGGACCAGGCGGTGCCGGGGACCGTGGCCTGCGCCTTGAGCGTCTTGGCTGCGGCCTGGAGCGCGGCGGTGCTGTTCTGCACCTTGTTGGGGATCGCGCCGGCCTTTCTGATGGTGTTGACGACATTGCTGTCGTTGCCGACCACATTGACGACGATCTGCTGCTTGTCGGCGTTGTAGTACGAGCCGGCGAAGGCATCACCCAGCTGGGCGGCGATCTGCGAGGCGAGGCTCGAGACGTCGTTCGCCTTGAACGTCTTCGGAGTGGCGTCCGACGAACCCGTCTGTGACGCGTTGGCGTTGGGCAGCAGAAGGGCCGCCGCTCCGAGCGCCGCCACGCTTCCCACCGCGATCGCGGCCTTGCGCTTGGGTATGCGTTTGTGACTCAACTCTTTACCTCCTGGGGACGGGGGGTGGTTCGCCGCCGTCCGGCAGCTGTCTGGGGCGCCTGGATGCCTGTTGATACGCACGTGTCATGAGGGGTGTTCAACCGGGCTGCGATCTGGCCGAGTTGGCGTATGCGAAAGCGTGAAATAGGTGGCAAACGCGTCTGCGGAGCCCCGGACGGGGGTATGGAATCACGCATGACGCCAGCCGAAGCCGACAAGATCCTCGTCGGCAGCTTCGCCCCCTGGGTGCAGGACCTGGGACTCACCGTGGTCGAACTGGACGAACGGCGGGCCGTGCTGCGGCTGCCCTGGTCCACCCGCCTCGCCCGAGAGGGCGGCGCGCTGTCGGGACAGGCTCTGATGGCCGCGGCCGACACGGCCACCGTGATCGCGGTGTCGGCGGCGCGCGGCGGCTTCGTCCCCATGACGACCGTCCAGCAGTCCACCAGCTTCCAGCGCGCGGTCGTGGATACGGATGTACTGGTGGAGGCGGTCCTCACCAAACTGGGCAGGCGCATGGCGTTCGCCGACATCACGATGACCTCGGGCGACACGGCCACGATCGCGGCACGGGCGAGCACGGTGTACGCACTGCTGGACTAGGGCCTGTCGTCAGACTCCCGCCTGCCCCGCGACGCCATGCACGCTCCCCCACGCTCGGCTTCGCTCGCGCGGGCGGTGCCCCCACCGCCGCACCGGGCGAAACCCCACGTACCTCCAGTACGAGGGCTTCCGCCCGGCACTCCCCCGAGCTCTTCGAGCAGGGCACCCCCAGAGCACGCACCTGACGCCGCAGGGCCGCCCTCCGGGCGACGACACGAGTTCGACGACAGACCCTAGCCCGGGGAGCCGTCCGAGGAGGCTTCCCCTAGCGCCCGATCGCGCCGGATTCCCTGCGCGAGCGACGAGACCGGCGCACGTATCCGACCGACTGACTGTCACAGGCACTGTACGGACGACGGTCACAGGCACCGTACGGACGGCCGCCACAGGCACCGTATGGGCGACCGTCACCACCCTGTACGCACACGCTTCGCGACTGCTCGGTGACGTTGGGTTCAGCGCCAGGAGCGGAATCCCGGCTTCAGGGAATCTGCACACTGATTACGCAATCAGGTCACCGCGCACGACGGATCTGCACACTCGCGCGCCGGGCCCCGCGCCATTGGACCAGGAGTGTCCCATTCGGATTCCGGGCCACAAGCAGCCGAGGGCACCGAAGCGCCATTGCATGTGAAGAAGTGGCCGACGCGGCGTGCGCGCACCTGCACGGATCCACAAGCAGGGACATCAATTGCCCTGGTGAGAGCGTTGGTTGATTGGAAGAGCCGGGCTCCGGCGTGCTTTGATCCGTTGCACCGCGGGGGCCGCCCCCATGGGGCCCGGCGACGGGTTCCCGGCATCCGCGAACGCGGCCGACCGTCTGTCCCCAGAGGGGGGCCGCTCTCCCCCTTGTGAATATCCATATGAAGGGAAGTTCCATCATGAACTCCACCCCCCAGGTTGCGACCGCCGAGATCTCGGACGCCGAGCTGGACGCCGTTTCCGGCGGCCTGCAGATCAACGCCGTTGGCACCGCCACCGGCCTGGTGGATGGCATTGCCCCGGTTTCCGGCCTCGTGGGCACGGCCGTCGGCACGGTCGAGGGTGTCACCGGTCTGAACACCGCCCCGGTCACCCAGCTGGTCGCCGGTCTCTGATCGCACCTGTGTGCCGTTGAGTCCCGGAACCGTCTCCCGGTTCCGGGACTCTCGGATGCCGTAGATCTCTCCGAACAGGTGAGGGAAAGTTCCGTGCAGTTCCGCCAACAGGCCCTCGCCAAGCTGCAGTCGCCCGAAGAGCTGGATCTCCCGGTGCGCTTCGCCCGCCCCCAGGGCTGGCTCGTGCTCACCGTGACGGTGGTCGCCATGGCCGCAGCGTCCGCCTGGGCCGTCACCGGCTCCGTGACCTCCACGGTCAGCGCGCCGGCCATCCTCACGCATGGAGAGGGCAGCTACCTCCTGCAGAGCCCGGTCGCCGGACAGGTCACCGCGGTCCTCGCCCGGGAGGGCGAACAGCTCCCCGCGAACGCGCCCGTGGTGAAGGTCCACACGAGCGAGGGCGACTCCGTGGTCCGCACGGTCGCCGCGGGCCGCATCACCGGGCTCGCCGCCACCATCGGCCAGATCATCCAGACCGGGACGAACGTCGCCTCGGTGGAGAAGGTGGCCCACGCCTCCGACCCGCTGTACGCGACGGTGTACGTGCCCGCCGAGAACGCCGCCGCCATCCCCGCGAACGCCTCCGTCGACCTCACCGTCCAGTCGGTGCCGACCCAGCAGTACGGGGTGCTGCGCGGTCATGTGAAGTCCGTGGACCGGGCGCCCCAGTCGGCACAGCAGATCGCCTCGTTCCTGGGCGACGGCCAGCTCGGGGAGCAGTTCACCAAGAAGGGCCGCCCGGTGGCCGTCCTGGTGCGGCTCGACAAGTCCTCCGGCACGAAGAGCGGCTACCGATGGTCGTCCGTGGACGGCCCTCCGTTCGCCCTCACCTCCATGACCCTGGCCTCCGGCTCGATCCGCATGGCCGATCAGCGTCCCGTCGATTGGCTCCTGCCGTGACCGCTCCCTCGGACACCCTGCCCCCGGTACGGGGCAGACGCCGCGCCACACCGCCGAAGCGCACGGTGCCCAAGGGCCGGACGAAGACCGTCCGCACGCCCACCGTGCTGCAGATGGAGGCGGTGGAGTGCGGCGCCGCCTCCCTGGCCATGGTGCTCGGGCACTACGGCCGACACGTCCCTCTTGAAGAGCTGCGCATCGCCTGCGGCGTCTCCCGCGACGGCTCACGCGCCAGCAACCTCCTGAAAGCGGCTCGCAGTTACGGTCTCACGGCCAAGGGCATGCAGATGGACACGGCCGCGCTCGCCGAGGTGCGGGCGCCGGCCGTCCTGTTCTGGGAGTTCAACCACTACGTCGTCTACGACGGCATGGGGCGCCGCTTCGGCCGCCGCGGCGTGTACGTGAACGACCCCGGCAAGGGCCGCCGCTTCGTGCCCATGGAGGACTTCGACACCAGCTTCACCGGGGTCGTACTGGTGATGGAGCCGGGCGAGGACTTCACCCGGGGCGGGCGCAGGCCGGGCGTCCTGGGCGCCATGCCCGCCCGGCTGCGCGGCACCTCGGGCACGATGCCCGCAGCGATCCTCGCGAGCCTGCTGCTGGTGGTGGTGGGCGCCGCGATGCCGGCGCTGAGCCGCACCTACATCGACATGTTCCTGATCGGCGGGCAGACCTCGCTGCTCGGTGTGCTGTTCGCGTCGATGGCCGCGTGCGTGCTGCTCACGATCGTGCTGACCTGGTTGCAGCAGACCAATCTGCTGCGCGGCCGGATCATCTCCTCGACGCTGTCCAGCGCCCGCTTCCTGCGCCATCTGCTGCGCCTGCCGGTGACGTTCTTCGCCCAGCGCAGCCCGGCCGACCTGGTCCAACGCCTCCAGTCCAACGACGCGGTCGCCGAGACCCTGGCCCGCGACCTCGCGGCGGCCGGCGTGGACGCGGTCGTCGTCGTGCTGTACGCGGTGCTGCTGTACACGTACGACCCGCAGCTGACCTTCGTCGGCATCGGCGTCGCGCTGCTCAACGTGGTGGCGATGCGAGTGGTCGTACGACTGCGGGCGACGCGCACCGCGAAGCTGCGCGCGGACAGCGCCCGGCTCACCAACACCGCCTACACCGGGCTGCAGTTGATCGAGACGATGAAGGCGACCGGCGGCGAGGACGGCTACTTCCGCAAGTGGGCGGGGCAGCACTCCACCACGCTGGAGGAACAGCAGCGGCTCGGGGTGCCGAGCGCCTGGCTGGGGGTGGTAGCGCCGACGCTCGCCACGCTCAACAGCGCGCTGATCCTGTGGATCGGCGGACTGCGGGCGGTCGAGGGCCATATCTCGGTCGGTCTGCTGGTCGCCTTCCAGGCGCTGGTGACCCGGTTCACCGCGCCGATCACCCGGCTCAACGGGGTCGCGGGCCGGATCCAGGACTTCGCCGCGGACGTGGCGCGCCTGAAGGACGTGGAGAACTTCCAGGCCGACCCGCTCTACGGCCGCTCCGGACGCGGCGAGTCGACCCGCCGGCTGCACGGCCATGTCGAACTGGAACACATCACCTTCGGCTACAGCCCGCTGGACAAGCCGCTGCTGAACGGCTTCAGCCTGACCGTGGGCCCGGGTCAGCAGGTGGCCCTGGTCGGCGGCTCGGGCAGCGGCAAGTCGACGGTGTCCCGGCTGATCTCGGGGCTGTACACGCCCTGGGAGGGCGAGATCCGCATCGACGGACGGCGCCTGGAGGACATTCCGCGTGGCGCGCTCGCCGCCTCGGTCTCCTTCGTCGACCAGGACGTCTTCCTCTTCGAGGGCACGGTTCGGGACAACGTGGCGCTGTGGGACCCCTCGATCCCGGACCACGCGGTGGTCGCGGCGTTGCGGGACGCGGCCCTGTACGACGTGGTGATGCGTCGCCCCGGCGGCATCCACAGCCGGGTCGAGCAGGACGGGCGGAACTTCTCCGGCGGGCAGCGCCAACGTCTGGAGATCGCCCGGGCGTTGGTGCGCGACCCCAGCATCCTGGTCCTCGACGAGGTGACCAGCGCCCTGGACGCGGAGACCGAGCAGACCGTGATCGACAACCTGCGCAAGCGAGGCTGCGCCTGTGTGGTGATCGCGCACCGGCTGAGCACCGTGCGCGACAGCGACGAGATCGTGGTGCTCCAGCACGGCACGATCGTGGAACGGGGGCGGCACGACGCCCTGGTGGCGGCCGGCGGGGCGTACGCCGAGCTCGTCAGGGAGCGATGAGATGACGGCGGTTCACGAGGGAGACCTCGTTCTCGGCGCGCTGGGCACGATGGGGTCCCCGGTCGACTGCTCCGGCCTCGGCCGGCTCGACCTGGAGGGTCCTCAGGTGCTGTGGCTGGTCGCGGCCGGCGCGCTGGACCTGTTCGCGGTGGACGCCACCGCGCAGGGCCACTGGCACCACCTCGGCCGCCTGGAGGCGGGCTCGCTGCTGCTCGGCCCGGTCCCGGGACCCCAGCACACCCTGGTCGCCCGCCCGGTGCGCGACTGCGCGGTGCGCCGCATCCAGCTGCGCGAGCTGTATCAGCAGGTCGACACCCAGACCTGGTCGTACGACGAGTACGGCAACCCGCAGTACGTACCGCCGACGACGAGCCCGCTGGAGTACGCGCTCGCCCTGGGCGTCGGCCGGAGTCTGTCGATCCTCTTCCAGGCGCCGACGGCGAACGAACGGGCCGCCGAGATGACCGACGACGATGTGTTCTGGATGCAGGTGCCGCCGGGCAGCGTCCAGTACGGCTCGCTCTACGGGGCGGAGGCGGCGGCCGATCTGCTGATGGATCCCGCGGTCTGGCAGGGAATGGTCGACCAGCAGTACCGGCTCCTCACCACCCTCGACCGGTGGATCGAGCAGGTGGAGCGCAGCCACGAGACCCGTACCGCTGCCGGTATCAAGGCGGGCGAGGCGGTCCGCGCCCAGGCCGACCGCACCCTGCTCGCCTCGATCGGCAGGGCGTCGGCCCGGCGCACGACGGCGGCCGACGCCGACGCCACCTACGCGGCCTGCCGGCTGGTGGCCCGCGCCGCCGGGATCGCGCTGGCCGACCCCGCGGGGAGCGATACCGAGAGCGACCGCCTCGATCCGGTCGAACGCATCGCCATCGCCTCCCGGGTCCGCACCCGGGTCGTACGGCTGGACGGGCGCTGGTGGCGCGACGACGTCGGGCCGCTGGTGGGCCACCGTGCGCTGTCGGGCGCGCCGGTCGCACTGCTGTGGCGGCGCGGCGGCTATGTGGCCGTCCAGCCCTCGTCGGGCCGCGAGACCCCCGTCGAGAAGGCGAACGCGGCCGAGTTCGAGCCGCGGGCCGTGATGTTCTACCGTCCGCTGCCCGATCAGGGCCTCGACCCGCTGCGGCTGCTGCGGTTCAGCATGCGCGGCACCCGGGGCGACCTGCTCGGACTGCTGCTCAGCGGTCTGGTGACCGTGGCGATCGGCGCGCTGGTGCCCATCGCCACCGGCAAGGTGCTCGGCGAGTACGTACCGAAGGCCCAGCAGGGGCTGATCGTCCAGGTCTGCCTCGCCCTGATGGTGACCGGTGTGGTGGCCGCGGCGTTCATGTTGCTGGAGAACCTGAGCATCCTGCGCCTGGAGGGACGGATCGAGGCGACGCTCCAGCCGGCGGTCTGGGACCGGCTGCTGAGGCTGCCGACGAAGTTCTTCGCGGAGCGCTCCACCGGTGAGCTGGCGAGCGCGGCGATGGGCATCAGCGCCATTCGCCGACTGCTCGCCGGGGTCGGTCCGGTGGTCGCCCAGTCGGTGACGGTCGGCATGATGAACCTGGGGCTGCTGCTGTGGTACAGCGTGCCCATGGCGCTGGCGGCGATCGCCATGCTCGTCGTCATCGCCGCGGTCTTCCTGGGGCTCGGGCTGTGGCAGGTGCGCTGGCAGCGGCGACTGGTGCGGCTCGGCAACAAGCTGAACAACCAGGCGTTCCAGACCCTGCGCGGACTGCCCAAGCTGCGGGTCGCGGCGGCCGAGAACTACGCGTACGCCGCCTGGGCCGGCGAGTTCGCGCACAGCCGTGAGCTGCAGCAGAAGGTGGGCCGGATCAAGAACCTCACCACGGTGCTGGGTTCGGTGTATCTGCCGCTGTGCTCACTGCTGATGTTCATCCTGCTCGCGGGCCCGGCCAGGGGCGCCCTGTCGGCCGCCGACTTCCTCACCTTCAACACCTCGGTCACCATGCTGCTGACCTCGGTCACCCAGCTCACCGGCGCGTTCGTGTCGGTGGTGGCGGCGCTGCCGCTGTTCGAGGAGATCAAGCCGGTGCTCGACGCGACACCGGAGGTGCGTACGGCGAGCACCCGCCCGGGGGTGCTGTCCGGTGCGATCGAGGCGCGCCGGCTCTCGTTCCGCTACGCCGACGACGGTCCCCTGGTCCTCGACGATGTGTCGTTCGCCGTGCGGCCGGGCGAGTTCGTGGCGATCGTGGGCCCGAGCGGCTGTGGCAAGTCGACGCTGCTGCGCCTGCTGATCGGCTTCGACAAGCCGTCCTCGGGCAGCGTCCTGTACGACGGGCAGGATCTCGCGGCGCTGGACCAGTCGGCGGTGCGCCGGCAGTGCGGGGTGGTGCTCCAGCACGCGCAGCCGTTCACCGGCTCGATCCTGGACGTCATCTGCGGCACCGAGCCGTACACGCCGGAGGAGGCGATGGCCGCGGCGGAGATGGCGGGACTGGCCGAGGACATCAAGCGGATGCCGATGGGTCTGCACACCATCGTCCAGGGCAGCGGCGCGATCTCCGGCGGACAGCGGCAGCGGCTGATGATCGCGCAGGCCCTGATCCGCCGCCCGCGCATCCTGTTCTTCGACGAGGCGACGAGCGCGCTGGACAACGAGACCCAGCGCCGGGTCATCGAGTCCACCCGGGCCCTGAACGCGACCCGGATCGTGATCGCCCACCGGCTGTCCACGGTGCTGGACGCGGACCGGGTCATCGTGATGGAGGACGGCAAGGTCGCCCAGCAGGGCCCGCCGGCGGAACTGCTGGCGGACACCGGCGGGCGGCTGCACGAGCTGGTACGACGTCAGATGGCGTGAGCGGTCAGGCGTCGGTGCCGGGAACGGGCGCGCCGGAGGGGATCCCGGCCCGGATGTACCGCTCGTAGTACTCCTTCCAGGGCGCGGTCTCCCCGGCATGCGGGCCTTCGAAGCGCTCGCCGCGGGCCCGGGCGTCCAGGGCCGCGAGGCAGACCTCCCAGCCGGCGCCGTTGCGGGCGGCGGTGTTCTGCTCCCCGAGGACGTTGGTGAGGGTGAAGCGGGTCCGTCCGCCCTCCAGTTCCTCCAGGTCGAAGCGCAGTTCGTCGCCGCCCCAGGTGAAGGAGAGGTGCCGGGGCGCGTCGACGGCCAGGACCGTGCCGGTCGGCTCCGGCATGTGGGGGTCCCCGCTGAAGTGGACGGTGCCGCCGGAGTGCAGCTCGAACTCGGCGCGGGACGGGAACCACCGGACGAGTTCGTCGGGGTCGGTGACCAGCCGCCAGACATGGTCGACCGGGTGCTCGTAGACCCGGCTGAAGCGTACGGCGGGGCGGCCGTCGTCGAGGGTGAGGTAGGTGCCGGTGAGGTCGGCGGCCATGGTGATCAGTCCTTCGCGGAGGGTCGGTCGGGGTCGTCCGAGGTCTCGTCGAGGCGCCGCCCCAGCGCGTCGAGGCTGCGGTTCCACAGCCTGCGGTAGGGGTCGAGCCAGGCGTCGAGTGCGGCGATCGGGGCCGGGTCGAGCGCGTACACGCGGCGCTGCGCGTCCTGTCGTACGCGCACCAGGCCCGCGTCGCGCAGCACCTTCAGATGCTTCGACGTGCTCGGCTGGCTGAGACCGCACGCATCGACGATCTCACCGACGGACCGCGGCCGCTCCAGGAGCAGCGCGACGATGGCCCGTCGGTGGGGGTCGGCGAGGGCGGACCACAAGGAGGCATCGGACACGCCCCCAATATGCTCGTCTGGTTATATTCCTGTCAAGGAATGAAGGACACGCCGCCGAGGGCCCACCCGTCCACGCGAATCACCCCATCGAAACGTTGCCGTTTCGCGAGGAGGGGTCTACGCTCGAAGTGTACGAAACAGTTTCGTTTATGACTGTCCGAACGACTTTCCCTGGAGTGGTTCTGCCATGTCCCAGACGGTGAAGAGCGGCATCCCGACGGACGCCGTGGAAGCACCACCCACCGCCTCGCCGAAGCGGTGGTGGATCCTCGCGGTCGTCGCGATCGCGCAGCTGATGGTGGTGCTGGACGCCACGATCGTGAACATCGCCCTGCCGTCCGCCCAGGCGGACCTGGGCTTCTCCGACGCCAACCGGCAGTGGATCGTCACCGCGTACGCGCTGGCGTTCGCCTCCCTGCTGCTGCTCGGCGGGCGGATCGCGGACCTCTTCGGCCGCAAGCCCGCGTTCCTCGTCGGGGTCGTCGGATTCGCGGCGGCCTCCGCGCTCGGCGGCGCCGCCACCGGCTTCGGCATGCTGGTCACCGCCCGTGCCCTGCAGGGCGTCTTCGGTGCGCTGCTGGCGCCGGCCGCGCTGTCGCTGCTCAACACCACGTTCACGGACGCCCGGGAGCGGGCGCGGGCGTTCAGCGTGTACGGCGCGATCGCGGGCGCGGGCGGCGCGGTCGGCCTGCTGCTGGGCGGGATGCTGACCGATGCGCTCGACTGGCGCTGGACGCTCTATGTGAACGTGGCCATCGCCGTCGTCGCCTTCGCGGGCGGCTGGGTCCTGCTCGGCAACCACCGCGACGCCGCGAACTCCAAGCTCGACGTGCCGGGCACGGTCCTGGTCGCGGGTGGTCTCTTCTCCCTCGTCTACGGCTTCTCGAACGCCGAGACGCACCACTGGGGTTCGCCGCAGACCTGGGGCTTCCTGATCGCGGGCGGTGTGCTGCTCGCCGCCTTCTCCTGGTGGCAGACCCGGGCCGCGCACCCGCTGCTGCCGCTGCGCGTCCTGCTCGACCGCGACCGCGCGGCCTCCTATCTCGCGGTCCTGGTCACCGGCGCGGGCATGTTCGGTGTCTTCCTCTTCCTCACCTACTACCTGCAGCTGAACCTCGGCTTCAGCCCCACGAAGACCGGTGTGGCGTTCCTGCCGATGGTCGGGGCGCTGATGGTGACGGCGCAGCTCGGTACCACGGTGCTGCTGCCGCGGATCGGTCCGAAGATCGTGATCCCGCTGGGCTTCGCCGTCGCCACGGCCGGCATGGCCTGGCTCACCGGCATCGGGCTCGGCTCGCACTATCTGAGCGCCGTGCTGCCGCAGCTGATCGTGATCGGCGTGGGCCTCGGCCTGGTGATGCCGCCGGCCATGCAGCTCGCCACCGGCGGGGTGGCGGCCGAGGACGCGGGGGTCGCCTCCGCGACCGTCAACGCGATGCAGCAGGTGGGCGGTTCCATCGGTACGGCGCTGCTGAACACGCTGGCCGCGAGCGCCGCGACCGACTATCTGGCCGGGAGGGACGCGACCAGCAGGCTGGTCCGGGCACAGGCGACCATGGAGAGCTACACCACCGCCTTCGAGTGGTCGGCGGGCCTTTTCGCCGCGGGCGCGGTCGTCGCGTTCCTGCTCTACCGCGCCGGCACCCAGCAGCCGGCCGCCGAGGGCGCCCCCGTCGTCCACATGTGATCAGTACCCGAGAGCCGAGGGGCCGCCGTCCGCAGGGAGACGGCGGCCCCTCCCCCGTCCCCGGAACCGGGCGACGACGGCGGCGAGCCGTGCCTGCTGGACGATCTCGCTGCGCGGTACGGCGGGCCGGTAGACGACCAGCGCCCGGTTCCGCTTGGACAGCCGCAACGCCCTCGGAGCCGGGACGACTTCACCGTCGCAGGCGCAGGTGTCCGTGCCTCTGAGGTCCTCGATCCGCACCTCGGGCACCCGCTCGGCGACATACACCGGACAGTGTCCGAGGGCCCCGAGGAGCGCCGCGAGGACCACCCGGGTGCGGGCCAGCCGGCGGTCCCCGTCGATGAGCCGCAGATCGAGCAGCCCGTCGTCGAGCCGGGGACGGAACGCGGGCGCGAAACCGTCGGGCACATAACAGCCGTTGCCCGCGAAGAGCAGCCACAGCCGGCGGCGCCGGCCGTCGATGCGCAGTTCCGTGGGCGCGGCGGTGCGCAGCACCCGGACGAGCGCCACGGTCGCCGCGGGCCATGTGCCGATCCGGTGCTCCAGGCGCTCGCGCAGCCGGACCAGTTCGGGATAGAGACCGATGGCGAAGGTGTTGAGGAACTCCGTCGGAGCCGTGTCCCGGTCCGTGTCCGCGCTCGTTTCCTGGGGAGCGGCGGTCCCGAGGTCCACGGCGACCGCCTCACCGCGCTCCACCGCGGCCACCGTGTCCGCGACGTGCGGGACGCCCACATCGAGGGCGAAGTGGTTGAAGGTGCCGCCGGGGAACACCGCGAGGGGCAGGCCGTGCCGGGCGGCGGACCGGGCCACCGCGTTGACCGTGCCGTCGCCTCCGTGGACGCCCAGCGCGCCGCCCCGTGCGAGGGCTCGACGGACCGCCCGGTCGAGCAGCGCGTCGAAGTCGTCGTCCGGTCCGCACGCCACGAGTTCCGCCCCGGGCAGGAGTTCCGCCAGGAGGGTGGTGGCCGGCAGCGGGGCGGCCGGGGTCCCGGCGCCGGTGTTGACGAAGACGACGAGCCCTTCGCCGCCGGGCAGGGCGGGTGCCGTGGCGAGCGGCCGCTCGCGCTCCGGATTCACCTGGCGCGGCGGCCACCAGCGGCAGGTGAGCACCGCAGCGCCGACGCCGATCACCGTGCCGGCCAGGACGTCCCCCGGGTAGTGCACACCCACGTAGACCCGCGAGAAGGCGACCGCGGCGGCCACCGGGGCGATCAGCGCGCCGTAGCGGGTGGATTCCAGGGCGACTCCCGTGGCGAAGGCCGCGGCCGACGCGGAGTGACCGGAGGGGAAGGAGGTCGTACGCGGCTGTCGCATGAGGTGCCGGATCTGGGGCACGGGGTCCAGCAGCGGTCGCGGGCGCCGGGCGGACCACTTGACGACGGTGTTCACGGTCAGCGAGGCGAGGACGAGCGAACCGGCGCCGCGCAGGGCGGCGCGCCGGGCGGTGTGGCCGCCGAGCGTCACGAGCCCGGCCGCCGCGCCCAGCCACAGCCGGCCGTGGTCCGCCGAGCGGCTGAGCCGGGTGAGCGCGGGGTCGGCGCCCGGCACACGGGCGGCGGCGACCCGGATGAACAGCCGCTGGTCCAGCTCACCGAGGAAGCGCATGCTCCACGGCTACCGGCATGGGCCGACGGCGGCATCCGGGACGCACCCGACCGGCGGACGCCCGTCACCACCGCGTCGGCCGTGGGACGTCCTCCCCCTCGCCTCCCGCTCTGCTTGCCTGGGAACCCCGGCGGCGGTCGGGGCGGGAGTCGCGGCATGGGAAGCCGTGCCCCGTCCGCTCGCCGGGCATCGGAACCGACGGCGTCGGGGCCGCTCCCGGGCAGGGCGCGGCCCCCCGCGCCCGCGGCGGCTACTCCCCCGCGTACGCCTTCTCCAGGGCCGCGATGTCCAGCTTGGACATCGTCATCATGGCCTGGGTGGTGCGGGCCGCCCTCGCCGCGTCCGGGTCGCTGATCAGCTCGATCAGCCTGGCCGGTACCACCTGCCAGGACAGGCCGTACCGATCCTTGAGCCAACCGCAGGGGCCGGGCTCGCCGCCGCCCTCGAGGAGCCGGTTCCAGTAGTGGTCCACCTCGTCCTGGTCGTCGCAGAAGATCTGGAAGGACACGGCCTCGTTGAAGGTGAACTGCGGTCCGCCGTTCAGCGCGACGAACTTGTCGCCGTTGGCCACGAACTCGACGGCCATGACGGAGCCCGACCGGCCGGGGCCGGCGTCGGTGTAGCGGCCCACACGGCCGAGCCGGGAGTTCTTGAAGACGGACACATAGAAATCGGCCGCTTCCTCGGCCTGGCCGTCGAACCACAGACAGGTGGTGAATCCGTCGGCGGGCATCGGTACCTCCTCGGGTGGGAACGTCATCACCCCGGTAGACCGATCCTCGTCCCCCGACTCATCGGTGGCGAGCCGACCACTGTTCCCGGCCATGTGATCGGGGGTGACCCCCGTGGCCGGGACTACGATCCGCCACCATGACCACCTCTGAGGACGCGGCGCCCCCGCAGCCGTTCCGCATCGACATCCCGCAGAGCGACCTCGACGACCTGCACGAACGCCTCGACCGCACCCGTTGGCCCGACGCCCTGCCGGATGTGGGCTGGGCGTACGGGGTCCCCCTCGGCTATCTGCGCGAACTCGCCCGGTACTGGCGTCACGACTACGACTGGCGCGCCGCCGAGGCACGGTTGAACGAGTGGCCGCAGTTCACCACGGAGGTCGACGGGGCCCGGATCCACTTCGCCCACATCCGCTCCCCCGAGCCGGACGCCATCCCGCTGCTGCTCACCCACGGCTGGCCGGGATCGATCGTGGAGTTCCTCGACGTGGTCGGGCCGCTCGCCGATCCGGCCGCCCACGGCGGCGACCCCGCGGACGCGTTCCACGTCGTGGTGCCGGCCCTGCCCGGCTACGGATTCTCCGGCCCGACCCAGGACACCGGCTGGGAGGCGGGCCGCATCGCGGACGCCTGGGTCGAGCTGATGGACCGGCTCGGCTATCCGCGGTTCGGCGCGCAGGGCGGCGACTGGGGCGCGATGGTCTCCCGGGAACTGGGCCGTGCCCACCCCGACCGGGTGATCGGTGTTCATCTCAATCTGCTGCCGGGCGCGCAGCAGACCACGGAGCCGACCACCGAGGAGCTGGCCGCGCTGAGTCCGCACGAGCGCGAGCGCACCCTCACCTCCTGGCGGCGATGGGAGGAGTGGCAGCGCGAGGGCACGGGCTACGCGATCCTGCACTCCACCCGGCCGCAGACGCTCGCCTACGCCCTCACGGACTCGCCGGTCGGCCAGCTCGCCTGGATCGTGGAGAAGTTCCGCGAGTGGACCGACTCGCGGGAGCTGCCCGAGGAGGCCGTCGACCGGGACCGGCTGCTCACCGACGTGATGCTGTACTGGCTCACCGGCACCGCCGGTTCGGCGGCCCGTATCTACTACGAGCGGGCGCATGCCGCGGGCCGTGCCGCCGCACCGTCCGAGCCGTCCACCGCACCGACGGCGGTCGCTGTCTTCCCGGCCGAGATCCAGGTTCCGCTGCGGCACCGGGCGGAGCGGACCGAGAAGATCGTGCGCTGGACGGAGTTCGACCGGGGCGGGCACTTCGCGGCGATGGAGGAGCCCGACCTGCTGGTGGACGACGTACGGGCCTTCTTCCGGCAGCTGCGCGAGAAGGGCTGATCTGCCCTCGGCGAATCTGCGGCGGGCAGAGAAACGGTGTGCGCCCGTCGCCGCGGGCCGACAGTGGAGTCGACGGCATCCGTGCCACGACAAGGAGACCCGATGACTCCACTGACCACGCTCTCTCCGCGCGCCGAGGAGGGCGACACCCCGCCCAGCCGGTTCGACGACCATCTCGCCGCACAACTGCTCGCCCAGCGCATCGTCTTCCTGGGCACGCAGGTCGACGAGGTGTCGGCGAACCGGGTGTGCGCGCAACTGCTCCTGCTGTCGGCGGAGGACCCGCGCACCGACATCGGCCTGTACATCAACAGCCCCGGCGGGTCCGTCACCGCGGGGCTCGCCATCTACGACACCATGCGGCTCATCCCCAACGACGTCTCGACGCTGGCGATGGGATTCGCCGCCAGCATGGGCCAGTTCCTGCTCACCGTGGGAACGAGCGGCAAGCGGTTCGCGCTGCCGAACGCGCGGATCATGATGCACCAGCCCTCGGCGGGCATCGGCGGCACGACGGCGGACATCGAGATCCAGGCGGAGAACCTGGAGTACACCAAGCAGGCCATCGAGCGGATCACCGCCGAGCACACCGGGCAGAGCGCGCAGACCATCGCACGGGACGGCGACCGTGACCGCTGGTTCACGGCCGAACAGGCCCGGCAGTACGGAATGGTGGACCGGGTCGTGGAGTCGCTCACCGACGTCCGCCCGGCCGCCGCGCGCCGACGGATGGGGCTGTGACATGGGGTCGTACACGGTTCCCTACGTCGTGGAGCGAACCGCGCAGGGCGAGCGGTCCTACGACGTCTTCAGCAGGCTGCTCTCCGAGCGGATCGTCTTCCTCGGCACCGAGATCGACGACGGCGTGGCCAACGTCGTCATCGCGCAGCTCCTCCATCTGGAGTCCGCCGACCCGGAGCAGGAGATCTCCGTCTACCTCAACTCCCCGGGCGGGTCGTTCACGTCACTGATGGCGATCTACGACACGATGACGTTCGTACGGGCCCCCATCTCCACCTTCTGCGTCGGGCAGGCGGCCTCGACGGCGGCGGTGCTGCTGGCCGGCGGCGACCCCGGTCGGCGGTTCGTGCTCCGGCACGCCCGGGTGCTGCTCGGCCAGCCCGCGGCCGGAGGGCAGCAGGGAACGGTCTCCGACCTGAGCCTGAAGGCCAAGGAGATGGTGCGTATCCGCTCCCAGGTGGAGGAGGTCCTCGCCCGGCACACGCACCACGAGGTGGCGACCCTGCGGGCCGACATGGACCGGGACAGGGTCTTCACCGCGGAGGAGGCCGTGGCCTACGGACTCGCCGACGAGGTCCTCGGGCGCCGAGGTGCGTTCGAGTGACCCGGCGGGCCGGGGGCCGGACTCCGTGGAACGGTCAGGCGACGAGGCACAGCCCGTCGTAGCGCCCGCCCGGCCGGGCCGTCGGCGACGTACGGCCCCGGCCCGGCCGGTTCCGGGCGCCACCCGCCAACTCGTCCTGGGCGAGCGAGAGCAGGTCCGTGAGGCCGAGCCCGAGCGCCCGGGCCGCGGCCGCGAGGACCTCTGAGGACGCCTCCTTGCGGCCGCGCTCCAGCTCGGACAGATAGGGCATCGAGATACGGGCCGCCTCCGCGACGTCCTTGAGCGTGCGCTCCTGGGCGAGCCGTTCGCGCCGCAGTATGTCCCCGACGAGGTCCCGCCACAGCGGCTCCTTGGGCGCGGCCGTCCGGGGGGCCGGACCCGGCTGCTGCGCGGGGCGGGGCGCTGTGCCGGTGCCGGGCGCTGTGCCGGTGCGGGGCTGCGCGCCCTTCGGGCGGAGCGGGATGACGCGGGCTTCGTTCGGCGCATGAGGGCTCACCCCCTCAGCCTAGGGACGGCGGGCGCGACGGGAAGGGGGCGGTGTTGCGCCCTGGGTGAACCCCCCGCCGCCGTAGTACACATGGCGGCCGGGCCGTCCGGCGGTCGCCGCCGCGTGAACGGCGTCACGCCGTCCGGGCGACAGCACTGACATGAGATGCCGACTTCGGGGTAGACGCGCTCACACACGGATGGACGACGCCCAAGAGGCCAAGCCCAAAAGGCCGAAGAGTGAGTTTCCTGGGAGAGGTAGAGGCAATGGACACCGCCGCCATGAGCTGGTCCACGGTCATCGACGACAGCGTCCGTACCAGGACTGGTGAGGGCCCCCTGCCGACCGTCACGGATCCGCGGGCCGTGGCTCCTCGTGACGCGCGGGAACTGTCCCGGCAGTTCTTCCACCGCCTGACCACCCTGGACGAGGGCACACACGAATACCAGTACGCGCGCAACACCCTCATCGAGATGAACATGTCGCTGGTGCGGTTCGCGGCCGGACGGTTCCGGGGCCGCGGTGACGACATGGAGGACATCGTCCAGGTCGGCATGATCGGCCTGATCAAGGCCATCGACCGGTTCGAGATCTCGCGGGAGGTGGAGTTCACCTCCTTCGCGGTGCCCTACATCGTCGGTGAGATCAAGCGGTTCTTCCGCGACACCACGTGGGCCGTCCATGTGCCGCGCCGCCTGCAGGAGTTGCGGGTGGAGCTGGCGAAGGCGCGCGAGGAGCTCGCCACCCGCCTGGACCGGGAGCCGACCGTCGCCGAGCTGGCCGCGCTGATGAACCTGTCCGAGGACGAGGTCACGGAGGCGCGGATCGCGGCCAACGGCTACAACTCGTCGTCCCTGGACGCCACGCTGACGGGGGAGGACCAGGACGGGGAGACGGTGCTCGCCGACTTCATCGGCGAGGAGGACGAGGGCCTGCGTCTCGTCGAGGACTTCCACACCCTCGCCCCGCTGGTGGCGGAGCTGAGCGAACGGGACCGGACGATCATCCATCTGCGCTTCGTGGAGGAGGCCACCCAGGCCGACATCGGCGCGCGGCTCGGCTGCTCCCAGATGCATGTCTCACGCCTCATCAAGCGCATCATCGAGCAGCTGCGCAGCGGGATGCTGGACGATCTGAACCGGGTCGACGCCGTCTGAGCGAGGGCCGGTCGACAGCGACGCAGGACGGCCGGTGGTGACCGGCGGCTCCGCCCGACGGCAGGGGCCCGCACCACCGGCCGCTCCGGTGCGGACGCGGCCGGCTCAGCGGGTCAGCCGTACGACCGCCCGTACACACTTGCCCACCGGCACCAGCTCGGCCGTGACCTGGGCAGACACCGCATGGACGATCTCCAGCCCATGGCCACCGACCCGTCCCGGGTCCCTGGGATAGCGCCGGGGCAGCGCCGCGCTGCTGTCGTAGACGGCGACCGTGACGGCCGTGTCGGTGCCCTCCAGCTCCAGGACGTACGGGCCGTGGCTGTGCCGCTGCGCGTTGGTGACCAGTTCGCTCACCACCAGAAGCACATCGTCGGCGGCGAGCCGTTCGATCGGGGCGCACCACTCGGACCTGAGCTGTTCGACGAACAGTTCTCCGAAGGTCCTGGCCTCGGCGATGGACCCCGGCTCACCGGTGTAGTGCGCCGCCCGCCGCAGCGGCTCAACGGGCATGTCGAAGTCAGTAGGTATCACTGCTCCGTCCATGTGCTCCATCATGCGGTTCTCTCTCGGAAAGCCGGGATTCGTACGGCGCGGCGCCCTCGTCGGAGGAACACCGCACCAGTGCTCGTACCCAGCGATACGGTCTCCAGTCCCCCGGGAACGATTCGAGGGCGCGGTGACAGGCTGCGGGGAGGCCGTCACGCGGGGCATCTTCGGATGCGTCCGGGGCATCCGCATGGTACGGCGCCCGGCCGACGGCGGCCGGGGCCGGGGTACCGGAGGTGGACCGTGAGCTGGTGGGAGTGGCCGGTCCTCGTGGTGGTGGCGGTGGCGCTGCTGTCCGGACTGTCGCTGTGGGTGCAGGCGCGCCGGCGGGCGGGCACGGTGATCGCGGTCCGGCGGGGTGACCGGCCCGGAAGGCGGGATGGGCGATGAACGAGCTGACAGGGGCGCGCGAACTGTCCGGGCGTCCCGTGGTGACGCTGAGCGGTGACGCGGTCGCCCAGGTGCGGGACACGGTCTTCGACGGCCCGGCCGGCCGGATCACGGGGTTCACGCTCAGCGGCCGTGGCCTGCTCGCGGGGCCGCTGCGCAGGAGCCTGCCGTGGGGTGCGGTGCACGCGCTGGGCCGGCACGCCGTGCTGATCCGCGCTCAGGACGTGCTGGCCGAGTCGTCCGCGGTGGTGGCGCGCAAGGAGGCCGCGCGCGGGCAGGTGCTCGGCGCCAGGGTGCTGACGGACGCGGGCACGGAGATCGGCGTCGTGCTGGACGTGGTGGTCGAGGGCGGCACGAGCGGACGGGTGGTGGGCTTCCGGATCAATGCGCGGGAGTCGCTGGTCGCGGGGTCGCGCAGGCGACGGCGCCGGGTGTTCGTGCCGCGTGGCGAGACGCTCGCGGTGTCGGGGCGGGCTCTGGTGGTACCGGCGGACGCGGTCCGGTTCGTCGCGGACGACCTCGCCGGGTTCGCGGCCCGTGTGGAGGCGTACCGGTCGCGGGGCGGCCCCGCCGCGGAGAGTGTCGAGAGGGGGCCGCTGCCGTGATGACGTTCTCCGAGGCGCGGGGGCTGCCGGTGGTGACGCTCGGCGAGGCGCGGGAGATCGGTGCGCTCGCCTCGCTCGCCCTCGACGCGGCGGCCGGCCGGATCACCCATCTGCGGGTGGCGGGACCGCGCGGCCGGAAGGAGACGGCCGTCGCCTGGAAGGCCCTGCACGCGGTCGGTGCCGACGCCGTGATCGTGGCATCGGACGTGCCGCCGGACCCGGGCCCGCCCGGCCCGCGCCACGAGGTGCTGGGGATGCTGGTGCTGTCCGAGGAGGGCGAGGAGCGCGGCACGGTCCAGGACCTGGTCTTCGACCCGTCCACCGGACGGATCGACAAGGTGGTCACCACCCTGGGCGAGGTCGCGGGCGACCGGCTGCTCGGGCTCGGGGACTACGCGCTCGTGGTCCGGGCGGACTGAGGCGGTCGGCCCAGGTCGGCGGGCGGAGCGGGCAGGGGCTGCTTACCGTGGCAGCGTGAGCGTCCCGACCTCGTCCGACCGGGCCGCCGTCCGCACCGACGGCCCGCCGATCGCCCCGTACGGCTGGTTCCAGGCCGTGTGGACCGTGCTGGCCGGACTCGTCGTCATGGGAGTGTTCGCCGCCCTCGGGCTGTGGGCGGCGGGCGGTACCCATATCCCCGAGAACGGCTTCCCCCGGGCGGTCGTGGCCGTGGTCGTCGTCGCGGTCGGCGGCAGCGTGCGGCTCGCGGGGGACGCGGGCCCGCTGGCCGGCAGCCGCGCCGGGCTCACGGTGATGCCCCTGTCGGTGACGCTCGCGGGGGCGCTGGTGATCGCCGCCGGCTTTCTGCGTCCGCTGCGGCACCGGGCCGTCGCGGGGGCGCCCGAACTGGCGGGCTGGGCGGCCCGGATCGCCGTGCTGTGGCTGCCGGCGCTGATCGGTATGGCGCTGGCGGCCCGTCAGACGTTCCCGGTGCCGCTCGGCGGCACGATCGGGGACATCGGACAATTGTTCGGCATCGCTCCCCGGATCGGCTACACGACGGACCTGCCGCAGACCGTGCTGTTCGGACTCCTGTGGCTGGCGGGCGTGTTGGTCGTCGCCCTGCTGATCTCGCCCGGCGTCCCGCTCCCCGACCGGCTGCGGCACCGTCAGGAGTCCGTGCGTCCGGCCGCGTACGCGGTGGTGGCCCTGCTTCTCGCGTACGTCGCCCTGGGCGTCGTCATCGCGCTGGTGGTGGCGGCGACGCGCGGGCACCCCGCGCAGACGCTCGCGGTGATCCTGCTGGGGCTGCCCAATCTGGTGTGGCCGCTGTTCACCATCGGGCTGGGCGCGACCTGGCACGGGCGGGTGGACGGGCCGTTGGGGCTACCCGCGCCGCATCTGCTCGACGAGGTGCTCCGCACGCCGGACGTCTCGACGCTCAACCTGAGTACGCTCGCCGCGCACGACGGCCGGGTGTGGTGGCTCATGGTCGTGAACGCCGTGCTGGTGCTGGCCGCCGGGTGGCTGACGGCGGCGCGCTCCCCGGCGGGGACGCGGGCCTGGTGGCACGCGGGGCGCCTGGCCGTCGCGCTGGTGGCGGCGGTGCTGATGATCTGCCTGGTGTGCCGGATCCGGGCGCACTACGGGCTGTCGCTCCTGGGCGTCGGCGACCTGGGCGGCGGCCTGTCCGGTGTGCTGATGCTGACACCACAGTGGTGGACGGCTCTGGGCCTGGCCGCCCTGTGGGGGCTCGCCGCCGGATTCATCGCCGGCCCGGCGGCCGGGCGCATCCTGCGGCGGGGCGGCGGGCGCGGCGAGGTGCCCGGTCCGGTTCCGCGGCGGAAGGCCACGACGGAACCGGACAGCGGCTCCACCGGCTCCCCGGACGACTGAGGCCGAGGAACGGCTCCAGCCACCCGCCCGGGTGTGCTTCCGGTGGGGTGCGGGCCGTACGGGTCGGTCAGGCCGCCGGGGTGGAGAGCGCGGGCACGAAGCGCTGCATCCGCAGGGCGTCCACGGACTCGGCGAGCAGTTCGTACTCGGTGGTGTCGTCGCTGACGGCGACGCGGACCAGCCGTCCGGCGGCCAGTTCCTCGGCGACCTGTTCCTGTCGGCTCGTGTCACCGCACCAGGCGCGCAGAACGCTCGGCACATCGGGGACCGTGTCGGCGACGGGGGCGACGGAGTTCGGGGGGAAGAGCGGGTTGTCCGGATCCGGGTCGAGCCGCTCGGCGATCCAGGAGGCGCGGTCGCGCATCCACCACAGCGCGAGGGCGAGGGTGGGCGCGCGATAGGTCCCTAAGGGCACGCCGACTCGCTGACCGCCGCAGATGCCGTATGCGGTGACATGGCACAGGAATTCGTCGTGCACGTTCGTCCCCCAGTGCGGTGCTCGGTGCCGGGCGGGCCCGTGGTGCCTTGCATGCGCGCGCTGTGCACGGGGGTGATCCGGCCCCGGCGCATCCTCCGCTCCGGGATGTGGGCCGCATCACCCTGTCACTCGAGTATCGCCACTCCTGACACTCTGTCACCATGCCATTTCAGCCAGTCTCCTGGCATATGCGCGGCGGTCGTTGGCCGAAAGGAGGCACCCCGGACCGCCGCGGGGGACGCCCGCGCGGCCGTACCGCACCGAGAGCGCCCTTACCCGAGAGGTAATCGACGGCCACAGGGCACCCCCGGCATGGTGGAGACATCGGTTCCCCGACAGGCACGACGCCCGGGGAAACCGACGTCCGACCAGCGCTTACGACCTTGATGGAGGCTGATCCGCCATGTCCGCAGACACCCAGCGCCACGAGTCCGCCGTCGCCCGCTACCTCGAGGCGTGGAACGCCCGCGACCCCCAGACCCTGGCCAAGGCGGTCGCCGCCGCCTGGAGTCCGGACGGAACCTACACCGACCCGCTGGCCGATGTCGCCGGGCACGAGCAGATCGCCGCCGTGATCGCGGGAGCCCATGAGCAGTTCCCGGGGTTCTCCTTCCGGCTCCTCGGCACGGTCGACGGGCACCACGACATCGCCCGCTTCGCCTGGGAGCTGGTGAGCGACGCGGACGGCTCGGCGCCCGTCGCCGGCTTCGACGTGATCGCCCTGGCCGACGACGGACGCATCCGCACGGTCCACGGTTTCCTGGACCGCGTGCCGACGGCCGCCGCCTAGGAGATCGGGCCGGGCCAGCTCGGGGGCTGCTCGTCGGAGCCCTCCGGGCTGCCCGGCGCCTTCTCGCCGGACTCGGCCCGCGCGGCCTTCTCCTCCTCGGTCACCGCCTTGAGCCGGAGGACCAGCTCGTCCTCCGCGACATCGACGACGACCGTGTCGCCCGCGTTGAGCGTGCCGTCGAGCAGCATGTTCGACAGCCGGTTGTCGAGTTCCATCTGGATGGTGCGGCGCAGCGGCCGGGCCCCGAACTCCGGTTGGTAGCCACGGTCGGCCAGCCACTCCTCGGCCGCCTCGGTGACCTCCAACTGCACGCCCTGCGCGTGCAGCCGGCGCCGGGTGCCTTCGAGGAGCAGATCGACGATCTGCACCAGGTTCTCGCGGTCCAGCGCATGGAAAATGATCACTTCGTCGATCCGGTTGAGGAACTCCGGGCGGAAGTGCGCCTGGAGCTCCGCCATCAGATCGTCCCTGATCTCCTCGACGTCGCCCTGGTGGTCGAGGATGTGCTTGGAGGCGATGTTGCTGGTCATGATGACGACGGTGTTGCGGAAGTCGACCGTGCGCCCCTGGGCGTCGGTCAGCCGTCCGTCGTCCAGGACCTGCAGCAGCAGGTTGAAGATGTCCGGGTGGGCCTTCTCCACCTCGTCGAACAGCACGACGCTGTACGGCTTGCGGCGCACCGCCTCGGTGAGCTGACCGGCCTCCTCGTAGCCGACGTAGCCGGGCGGGGAGCCCACGAGCCGGGAGACGGTGTGCTTCTCCTGGAACTCGCTCATGTCGAAGCGGACCATACGGTCCGGGTCGCCGAAGAGCAGTTCCGCGAGTGCCTTGGCGAGTTCCGTCTTGCCGACTCCGGTGGGGCCGAGGAAGAGGAAGCTGCCGGTGGGCCGGTTGGGGTCGCCCATGCCGGCCCGGCCGCGCCGGACGGCCTGGGCCACGGCGGTGACCGCCTGGTCCTGGCCGATGACGCGCTCGTGCAGCAGGTCCTCCAGCTTCATGAGCCGCTCACGCTCGGTCTCGGTCAGCTGGGAGACCGGGATGCCGGTGCGCGCGGAGAGCACCTCGGCGATGTCGTCGACGGTGACGAGGGGCGTCGTCGCCACTCCGCCGCCGGTGGTCTCCGAGAGCTGCTGCTCCAGCTCCGCCATCCGGCGCTTGATCTCACTCGCACGCTCGAAGTCCTCGGTGCGGACCGCCTCGTCCTTCTCCCGGCTCAGCCGCCCGAGGTGCTCCTCCAGCTCGGCGGTCTCGGCGGGGGCGCCCATCGTGCGCAGCTGGACCCTGGCTCCGGCCTGGTCCATGAGGTCGATGGCCTTGTCGGGCAGGAAACGGTCGCTTATGTAGCGGTCGGAGAGGGCGGCGGCGGCGTCCAACGCCTCGTCCAGATAGCGGACTTGGTGGTGGGCCTCGTAGGAGTCGCGCAGCCCGCGCAGGATCTCCGTCGTCTCTTCGACGGTGGGCTCGGGCACCATCACCGGCTGGAAGCGGCGTTCGAGCGCCGCGTCCTTCTCGATGTGCTTGCGGTACTCGTTGAGAGTCGTGGCGCCGACGACGCTGAGGTCGCCCCGCGCGAGGGCGGGCTTGAGGATGTTGCCCGCGTCCATGGAGCCCTCGCCGGTGGCACCCGCGCCGACGACCTGGTGCAGTTCGTCGAGGAAGAGGATGATCCCCTTCTTGGCGCCGGTGACCTCGTCGATGACCTTCTTCAGCCGTTCCTCGAACTGGCCCCGGTACTGGGCCCCGGCGACCAGACCGGCGATGTCCAGGGCCACCACCCGGCGGTCCTTCAGCGCCTTGGGCACCTCTCCGGCGACGATGCGCTGGGCCAGCCCCTCGACGATCGCCGTCTTGCCGACGCCGGGCTCGCCGATGAGGACAGGGTTGTTCTTGGTGCGCCGGGAGAGGACCTCGATCGTCTGCTCGACCTCCACGGCCCGGCCGACGACGGGGTCGAGGCGGCCGCTGCGCGCCTCGTCGGTGAGGTCACGTCCGTACTCGTCCAGGGTCGGGGTGTCGGGGTGGCCGCCCGCGGCGCGCCTCTCGCGCCCGGCGCCGCTCAGCGCGCCCGGCGAGGCGCCCTCGGCCTGGAGGGTCTGGGCGAGCGGGGAACGCGGGTCGTCGAGGAGTGCGGCGAGGATGTGTTCCGGGCCGATGTAGGAGGCGTCGGCCGCCTGCGACCGGGCGTGGGCCGCGAGCAGCGCACGCTTGGCCGCCGGAGTGAGCGCGGGCTCCCCCTCGCCCGTCCCGGAGGGCAGCGACGCCTGGAGATCGGCGGCCATCCGGTCCGGATCCACGCCTGCCTGCTCCAGGACCTGGCGTGCGGACGGCACCTGGGTGGCGGCCCACAGAAGATGGACGGCGTCGAGATCGGAACCGTCCTCCGCCGCCCGGCCACCCGCGGCGCCCAGCAGCTCGTGCGCGGATTCGCTGAGAAGCCGTCCGATGGGGACGCGTTGCACGGCCGGCGGGGAGGTCGCCGGGCTCATGCCGAAGAAGCGGTTGAAGAGATCGGAGAAGGGGTCACCTGACCCGAAGGGTGAGATCGTCACGGTTGACCACCCGTCCGGCGTGCGACACGGCCGCGCGGCACGCCGTAGTCGATTTGCCCGTACTCGCCCAGTCTTGGCCAGGTCGCCTCGCATCACAACCCAGGCATCACGCGGCACATCGGGGTGGTTGGGGACGGTTGGAGAGGGAGTGCGCGGGTACTCGACCGTGCTGTGCACGCCCTCACGCTTGGACGGGTCGGCCCCGAGCGGCGTCCCGGTAGCGCTTCGGCGCGATACCCACGGTGCGTTTGAAGGCGTTGCTGAAGGCGCTCTCCGAGGTGTAGCCGACGGACTGGGCGAGGGACGCGACGGGGGTGTCGTCCTCGCGCAGCGCACGCGCGGCCAGGCTCATCCGCCAGTTGAGGAGATACGTCAGGGGCGGCACGCCGGCCGCCTCCTTGAAGCGCAGGGCGAAGGTGGTCCGGGACATGGCGGCGGCCCGCGCCAGCTCGTCGAGCTGCCAGGGGCGCGACGGGTCGCCGTGCATCAGACGCAGCGCCGGGGCGAGACGCTCGTCGGCGAGCGCCCGCAGCCAGCCGGCCGGGAGCGTCTGCGCATCCACCAGACAGACCCGCAGCACCTGAAGGAAGAGCAGCTGGGCGATCTGGTCCGAGGCGAACCCGGAGCCCGCGCGGCCCGCCGTCATCTCCCCCACCAACTGCCCGATCAACCAGCCGAGCACCGGCGCCTCGACGGTGGCGGCCCGCACATGGATCATCTCGGGCAGGGCCCGGCGCAGCAGGTCACCGCTGTCCCTGCTGAGGTCGATATGCCCGGACACACACAGAAAGTCCTCGCCGTCGCCGAGGTGCGCCATGCGGTCACCGGGGTCCACCGCGACCTGTCTCGAGTCCAGCGGCGTGACGTCCGGGGCGCTGCACAGCACGTAGGAGCGTCTGCCGTCGGAGACCACGACGTCGCCCGCCTCCACCCGGACGGGCTCGCCGCCCTCCTCGCGGACCAGCAGGCAGTGCCCCCGCACCACGGCGTTGACCTTGAGCTTGTATCGCCCACGGAGCCTGATGGCCCAGTCGCCCCCGGCCGTGAAGCCGCCGGAGAAGACGCAGCGCGCGTCGGCGACGGCGAGGGCGTCGGACAGGGGATCCACGGACATGTCTGAACTATCACGCAGGTAATGCGGATTCTCAAGCATTCATCGTACGGATCGCTCGTCCTACGGTGGCCGGGACAGCCCACGAACCGCCCCCGCAGGGACACCCGGCGCACCGACCGCAAAAGGGAAGGCGCGCCGACGCCCCGCCGGGGACACATGAGGGATTTGCGAGGAGACCCACACCATGACCACCGCCCAGCAGCCCGTCCACTCCGGCTTCGACGCCGCCTCCACCGCCGATGAGGTCGCCAAGGGGATCGACCTGACGGGCAAGGTCGCCGTCGTCACCGGCGGCTACTCCGGCATCGGCCTGGAGACGACCCGCGTGCTGCGGGCCGCGGGCGCCGAGGTCGTCGTACCCGCGCGGGACGTCGAGCGGGCCCGGGCCGCGCTCCGGGACGTCGACGGCGTCGAGGTCGAGCCGATGGACCTGATCGACCCCGCGTCGATCGACGCCTTCGCGGCCACGTTCCTGGCCTCCGGCCGTCCGCTGCACATCCTGGTGAACAGCGCCGGCATCATGGCCACACCGCTGACCCGGGACGCGCGCGGCTACGAGGCACAGTTCGCCACCAACCACCTCGGTCACTTCCAGCTGGTGTCCCGGCTGTGGCCCGCGCTGGTCGCGGCCCACGGAGCGCGGGTGGTCGCGGTGTCCTCCCGGGGCATCCGCTTCTCCCCCGTCGTCTTCGAGGACCTGCAGTTCGCCGACCGGCCCTATGAGCCCTTCCTCGCCTACGGCCAGTCGAAGACCGCGAACGCCCTGTTCGCGGTGGAGCTGGACCGGCGCGGCCGGGCGGAGGGGGTGCGGGCCTTCTCCGTGCACCCCGGCACCATCATCGACACCGGGCTCGCCAAGCACCTCTCCGACGATGCGCTGCGGGCGGCCGGCGCCATGGACGAGGAGGGCCGCCCCGTGCGGGACCCCGCCCGGCAGCTGAAGACCGTCGCCCAGGGGGCGGCCACCAGCGTCTGGTGCGCGACCAGCCCCCAGCTCGACGGCCTGGGCGGGGCCTACTGCGAGAACTGCGAGATCAGCCCGCTGGTGACCGAGGCGGACGAGGCCGCCTGGCGTGACAACGCGCAGATCCCCGGCGTGCTCCCCTACGCGGTCGACCCGGAGTCGGCCGCCCGTCTCTGGGACGTCAGCGAGCGTCTTCTCGCGTGATCGCCGCGTCGATCCGTGCCAGCTCCTCCGTGTCGAAGTCCAGGTTGCGGATCGCCGCCACACTGTCCTCCAGCTGCCGCGGGCTGCTCGCGCCGACCAGCGCCGAGGTCACCCGGCCGCCGCGCAGCACCCAGGCCAGGGCCATCTGCGCCAGCGTCTGGCCCCGGGAGCCGGCGATGTCGTCGAGCGCGCGCAGCTGCCGCACCAGGTCCTCGGTGACCTGGTCGGCCTGGAGGAACGGGCTCTCGCTCGCGGCCCGGGAGCCCTCCGGGATGCCGTCGAGATAGCGGCCGGTCAGCAGTCCCTGCTCCAGCGGTGAGTAGGCGATGGAGCCGACCTGGAGTTCGTCGAGGGTGTCCAGGAGCCCGTCCTCGGGGCGGCGGTCCAGCATCGAGTAGCGCGGCTGGTGGATCAGCAGCGGGGTGCCCAGTCCGCGCAGGATGCGGGCGGCCTCACGGGTCTGCTCCGGCGAGTAGTTGGAGACGCCGACGTACAGCGCCTTGCCCTGCTGGACCGCCGAGTGCAGGGCACCCATCGTCTCCTCGAGCGGGGTCTCGGGGTCGAAGCGGTGCGAGTAGAAGATGTCGACGTGGTCGAGGCCCATCCGCGTCAGACTCCGGTCGAGCGAGGACAGCAGATACTTCCGCGACCCCCATTCGCCGTACGGCCCCGGCCACATGAGATAGCCGGCCTTGGTGGAGATGACCAGCTCGTCGCGGTAGGCGCCGAAGTCCGCCCGCAGGGCGTCGCCGAGGGCGGACTCGGCGGCGCCGGGCGGCGGTCCGTAGTTGTTGGCGAGGTCGAAGTGTGTGACGCCGAGGTCGAAGGCCCTGCGCAGGATCTGCCGCTGGGTCTCCACGGGGCGGTCGGGACCGAAGTTGTGCCACAGGCCGAGGGACAGCGCGGGCAGCTTCAGACCGCTGCGTCCGGTGCGGCGGTAGGGCATGGCCTCGTAACGGGAGGGGTCTGCCGTGTACAACTTGCACTCCAGAGGGACGTTTGCTGACAACGCTGACGACGCCGTCCACTCTCGCCCGGCCGCCGTACAGCGGTCCAACAGAGGAATCGGATGAGATTCAGCGCTTAGGCTTCTCAATCATGGAATTGCGTCATCTCCAGCACTTCGTCGCGGTCGCCGAGGACCGTCACTTCACCCGGGCAGCGGAACGGCTGATGGTGTCCCAGTCGGGGCTGTCGGCCTCGGTCCGCGCCCTGGAGCGGGAGTTGCAGGCCCCGCTGTTCGTGCGCACCACCCGCACCGTCACCCTCACGGAGGCGGGCCGTGCGCTGCTGGTCGAGGCCGAGCGGATCCTGGCCCAGGTGCGCGCGGCCCGCGAGGCGGTGGCGGCCGTGCAGGGTGTGCTGCGCGGCACGCTCTCACTGGGCACCGAACAGTGCATCGCCGGGGTCGACGTCGCCCGGCTGCTCGCCGCGTTCCGGCGGCGCCACCCCGACGTGGAGATCCGGCTGCGGCAGGCGGGGTCGGGCGCGCTGGCCGAGGAGGTCGCCGCGGGCCGGCTGGACCTGGCGTTCGCGGTGCGCACCCGGGCGGACACCGATCAGCTGCGGTCCGTCCCGCTGACCAGTGAACCGATGACCGTACTGTGTCATCCATCGCATCCGCTGGCCACGGGCGGCCCGGTGACCCCCGCGGACCTGGGCGGAGAGGCGTTCGTCGACTTCCACCCCGACTGGGGACCGCGCCGCACCACCGACTCCGTGTTCACCCGGGCGGGGGTCCAGCGGACCGTGACGCTGGAGGTCAACGACGTGCACAGCCTGCTGGAGCTGGTCCACGAGGGGCTCGGTGTCGCCGTCGTCCCGCGCCACTTCGGGCACAAGCGCGAGGCGTCCACGCTGGTCTCGCTCCCCGTCAAGTGCGACGCCGAGTACGAGACGGTCGCGATCCTGCCCCCGCACGAGGCCAGCAGCCCGGCGGCGCGGGCACTGATGAGCCTGCTCGCGGCGAACCCGGCGGACTCGCCGGATACGTCGGACACATCGGACCCGCCTCCGGCCGGCTGACCGGCGCGCGAGGGACGCGGGGCACGCTGCGGCCGCGGCGCGCCGGCCGGAGCGAGCGGCGCGCTGGGCGGGTTCGCCGCACGCCCGAGGGCGCGATGCGCGATGGTGGACCCATGCATGCGAAGGACATCCTCATCGACGCGTACAGCCGCATCCAGGAAGAAGTCCATGCCGCCGTCGACGGTCTGGGGCCGGACGACCTCAACGCCCGGCCCACCGCGGAGACCAACTCCGTCGCCTGGCTGATCTGGCACCTCACCCGAGTCCAGGACGACCACGTGGCCGACGCCTTCGGCCTCGACGAGGTATGGCTGTCACAGGACTGGGAGAAGCGCTTCGGGCTCGATCTGCCGCGCAGCGACACCGGATACGGCCACAGCCCGGCGAAGGTCGCCAAGGTGCGGGTCGACTCGGGCGACCTGCTGACCGGGTACTACGACGCCGTGTACGAGCAGACACTCGCGGCCCTTCGGCAACTGACCGCCAAGGACCTGGAGCGCGTCGTGGACGACGGCTGGGATCCCCCGGTCACTCTGGGCGTACGCCTCGTCAGCGTCCTGTCCGACGCCCTGCAGCACGTCGGACAGGCCGCCTATGTGGGAGGGCTGCTTCAGAGCGCGGCCTCGTAGCCGGGCAGGACCACGTCCCGGATGAGGGCGTTGCGCTCGTCGAACGGGATGAACGCGCTCTTGAGGGCGTTCACCGTGACCGTGCGCAGGTCCTCGACGCTCCAGCCCGCCTCCTCGACCAGCAGGGACATCTCGCGGGTCATCGTCGTGCCCGAGACCAGGCGGTTGTCGGTGTTGAGGGTGACCCGGAAGCCCAGGTCCTTCAGGGCGGTGATCGGGTGCTCGGCGATCGAGGTGGCGGCGCCGGTCTGCAGGTTGGAGGTCGGGCACATCTCCAGCGCGACACGGCGGTCCCGCACCCAGCTCGCGAGCCGGCCGAGCTTGCCGTCGACGATGTCCTCGGTGATCCGCACACCGTGGCCGATGCGCTGGGCGCCGCACACCTGCAGAGCCTGGTGGATGCTGGGCAGACCATGCGCCTCACCGGCGTGGATGGTGAACGGGACGCTCTCGCCGCGCAGATGCTCGAACGCGGCCAGGTGGTCGGCGGGCGGGAAGCCGTCCTCGGCGCCGGCGATGTCGAAGCCGACGACTCCGGCGTCACGGTAGGCGACGGCCAGGTCGGCGGCCTCGCGGACCCGGTCGAACATGCGCATGCCGCAGAGCAGGGTGCCGACCCGGACCGGGGTGCCGGCGGCGGCCGCCTTGGCCATACCGGCGGCGAGGCCCTCCTGGACGGCCTCCACGACCTCGCTCATCGACAGCCCGCCCTGGGTGTTCAGTTCGGGGGCGTAGCGCACCTCGGCGTAGACGACACCGTCGGCGGCGAGGTCGAGGACGTACTCCTCGGCGACGCGCAGCAGGCCCTCGCGGGACTGCATCACGGCGAGGGTGTGCTCGAAGGTGGCTATGTAGCGGACCAGGTCACCGGAGTTCGCGGCCTCGAAGTACCAGGCGGCGAGCTCGTCGGGGTCGGTGGTGGGCAGGGTGTGACCGATCGCGGCCGCGAGTTCGACGACGGTGGCGGGGCGCAGGCCGCCGTCGAGATGGTCGTGCAGGACGGCCTTGGGGAGGCTGCGGATCAGTTCGGCATCTACGCGCGTAGCAGTCATGGTGGGTCTTTCCTTGGGCGAGCGGTTCGAAGCGGCGGGAGGAGGCTCAGTCGGCGGGCTGGAGCAGGTCCCAGCGGTTGCCGTACAGGTCCTGGAAGACGGCGACACTGCCGTACGGTTCGTGCCGCGGCTCTTCCAGGAAGGTCACACCGGCGGCGGTCATCCGGGCGTGGTCGCGGGCGAAGTCGTCCGTGTGCAGGAAGAAGCCCACACGCCCGCCGGTCTGGTCGCCGATCCGGCCGCGCTGGGCGTCGTCCTTGGCCCGGGCGAGGAGCAGGCCGGTGCCGAGGTTCGCGACGCCGGGCTCGACGACGACCCACCGGGAGCCGTCGGGCCGCGGCTCGTCGGCCGCGAGCCGGAACCCCAGGGCCTCGGTGTAGAAGCGGATCGCCTCGTCGTAGTCGTCGACGACGAGGGTGACCAGGGCAATGCGTCTCATCGGGCCTTCCGGGATACGGTGTCACGGCGTTGCCGCGTTATACGTAACACGTAGCGTACGGCATCCCGTCAAGCGGCTGGGCTGGAGCGGGGCGTGGGTCGTCCGCCGAACAGGGCGGGCGGCGCCTCAGGGCAGGCGGCCCCTCAGGGCAGGCGGCCCCTCGGGGCGGGAGGCTCCCCCTCCGGCGTCAGTCGCCCCGTTCGCCCTGGGCGACCTCGACCGCGTGGTGGAAGCCGATGATCCCGGTCGCCGAGGCGCAGGCGGAGGCGGCGGCGCACGCGATGAGCAGGGCGGCGATCCAGCGGGCGGTACGGTGCGGCGCCCGCGGGGCCGCCAGCAGCGCGGCGACACGCTGCGGCACGGGCCCGGTGGTCGCCGCGGGGGCGAAGGACGGCCGCTCCCCCTGGGCGGCCCGGGCGGCGAGCGCGGCCCGGCCGATCGCCTGGGCGGTCAGCCGCCGGTTCCCGACCACCGCGGCGGCGGCCTCGTCCGCCGCGCGTTCGGCGGCGAGCCGGATGACCTCGCCGGTGGGCCGCAGCCCCGGGTGGCAGAGCGCGGCGAGTTCGGCGACGGCGAGGAAGTAGTGGTGTCCGGCCGCGTTGTGGGCGCGCTCGTGGGCGAAGAGCGCCTCCCGCTCGGCCGGATTGAGACTGCGCAGCATCCCGGTGGTGACCACGATGCGGTGCGGGCGCCCGGGCAGGGCGTACGCGTCCGGGCGCGGGGAGTCGATGACACACAGGTCACCGGCGGTGGAGCGGCGGTCCGCCTCGCTCGTGGCGGCACGGAAGGCCCGGGCCTGATGTGTCACGGCGCGGCACACCGCCCACAGGCTCACGGCGAGCGCGCCCACGGAGAACGCCGCCGCCGGTACGACCACCAGGTTCGACGGGGTGCGCAGCGGCCGGACCAGCTCCCCGAACGCGGCGAACAGCGGCAGCTTGAGCAGCCCGGTGAGCACGAAGGCACCCAGCGCGGTCAGGGAGCAGCACGCGAGGACGACCGTGGCGCCGGTCACCAGCCACAGCGCGGTCGCCGGGGCGAGGTGCTGGAGGGCGCGGCGGCCGAGCGGAGCCGTCGCGAACGGCAGCGCGAGCGGGATGAGCAGCAGGAAGGTCACTGCTCACCGGATTCCAGCAGATCCCGCAGGATGCGCTCGTCGTCTTCGCTGAGCTGGGCGACGAAGCGGGCCAGCACGGTCTGCCGGTCGCTGTCCCGGTCCAGTTCGGTGTGCATCCGCCGGGCGGTCAGGCCGTGAGCGTCCTGGACGGGGAAGTAGGCGTAGCCGCGGCCCTGGCGCCTGCGGTCGACGACGCCCTTCTCGTGCAGCCGGGACAGGATCGTCGTCACCGTCGTGCGGGCGAGACCGGCACCCAGGCTCACCTGCACCTCGCCGGAGGTCTGGGGCGCGCCCGCGGCCCACAGGGCGGCCATGACGCCGGCCTCCAGCTCGCCCGCCGGGCGACGCTCGTCCCTCGCTTCGGTCATGGGAACCTTCCTCACCCCGTATTCGTCTACATTTCTGTAGACCGTCTACAGAATTGTAGTCCTCGCGGCTCCGGCCAGGACCGTACCGCACGTCCATTATGAAAGGGGTCCCCGAACATGGGCGCAGCATCGTGCACCGCATCGCGGCGCACGCCCGACGTCCCACGGGTGGCGGCATGAAGCGGGCCGACACCTCGGACCTCGCCGGTTCGACGGCGCTGGGCGCCCTGGCGGCGTTCGTCCTGCTGGCGCTGACCGTGCGAGGACGGGGTGGTTCCCCGCTGTACGGCGACGCCGACCTGCTGGCATGGTCGGTCGGCCACCGCCCGCACCCGGTGGTCGTGGCGGCGCGGGCCGTGACGTTCACCGGCACGGGAGCCGTCCCGTATCTGCTCGCCGCCCTGGCCGGTCTGCTGGCCGGACGCACACCGCGCCGGCGGGCCCTGTGCATGGCCGCCGCGGTCGTCTGCCTGGCCGTGGGCCAGGCGCTGCGGTACGGGGTGATGAATACGGTGGCGCGCCCTCGCCCGGCCACACGGGACTGGGTCACCCAGGCGTCAGGCTGGTCCTTCCCCTCGGGTCATACGACGACGGCCGCGATCACGGCGGGCCTGCTGGCCCTCGCGATCCTGGCCCGCGCCCCACGAGCCAGAGCGGCACTCCTGGTGACCGTTCTCACCTGGGGCATACTCGTCGGCCTCACCCGGGTGTATCTGGGCGTCCACTGGTTCTCCGACGTCCTGGGCGGCTGGCTGTTCGCCGTGTGCTGGCTGAGCCTGTGCGTCTACGCCGCCGCGCGGTTCGCCCCGCGCGCCCTCACCGGCGCGGCGGAACCGCTCTCGTCCTCGACACCTTGAAGCCTCGTCCCCGTCGAGCAGCGCGTCGAGGCGGGTCACGTGATCGCCCATGACCCGATCTGGGCGCGGTACGGCGATCGACCGCTCAGGACCGCTCGGCGTCCCGAGCCGGCGGGCGGCGCCGCCCCCCGGCCGCATCGCGCCGGGACCGATGCGGGGACGGGCGGGCCCCCTGTTTCCAGATGCGCGTCCGCGGTGGTCGTCCGTGAGGCTGTGAGCTCGCACATGGACGATGCGCACACCGTTCGCCCCCCGCACGCGCTCTTGGTAAGCGCTCTACGGATAGGTGTAGGTGTTCAGGGTGTTCACGGCCGAGGCCGGGTTCCCGAGGTCGTAGCGGTCGACCGCGAGGTAGTTGGGCTTCTTGCGGGCGGCGGGCTGGCAGAACCGCTGGGCGCGGTCGGTCAGCTTGGTGTTGTCGGTCTGGGCCGTGGACGTGATCGTCGCGTCACGGAAGTGGTTCATGACGAACAGCGGACGGAAGCCCGGTTCGGTGCGGGTCAGGGGGATGATGGTGTTCGCGTCGTACCAGCGGCTGTAGCAGGACCAGTCGGAGGATCCGATGCCCGAGCCCATGGACCAGTAGTTCTCCACCGTCCAGTCCTTCTGGTACATCACTCCGAAGCTGTCGCGGGTGAGTCCGGCGGCCTCGTCGGATGAGCGGCTGTGGTCGGTGAAGATCAGCAGCCGGTGGTTCGCCGCGAGCAGATCGGCCATCTTCGGCCAGCCGTTCTGCCGTACACCGGTCCGGTCCGGCCGGTAGAGGACGTCCGACAGACCGTTCACCCGCGCCAGTTCGCTGCGCAGCACGCCCGGGTCTACGTAGTCCTCAAGGAAGACGGTGATGAACTGATCGGGGTGCGCCTTGAGGAAGTCCACGATGCGCTGGACGTCCACCCACAGGGCGACCGGCTTGCTGACCAGGGTGCAGCTGTCGTGACAGAGGATGGCACCGTCGGGCGTCTGGTGGATGTCCAGCATGAACCCGCGGACACCGTCGGAGAGTTGCTGGTTGATTCCGCGGGTCTGGTTGGGCACCAGGTTCACGAAGGGCGGGGCGAAGCCGCCGTCGACGCCGTTGGCGTACGCGTTGTGCGCGGTGAGGAACGTGACCTGGTCCAGGGTGCGCTGGTCCGGGGACGGCATGGGGCCGGTGGGAGACGTGACCGGGGTGAGGTACCAGGAGGCCAGACCGCCCGAGGATCCGATGGCCAGCTGAGCGGGGTAGTCGGCGCCGGAGGGCTTGGCGGCGACCGTCAGATAGCGCTCGGTCCCGGGGGCCTTGAGCGTGTACTGGTCGCCGCCGGCCGGAGCGATCTCCCAGGCCGCGTCGGTGCTCGTGCAGGCGACCGTACGGGCCTGGTCGCCGGAGCGGCCGAGACAACTGCCCGCGGTGTCGGCGCTCTCGAGGACGTACGAGGATCCGGCGGCCTTGAGGTTCCACTGCTGGTGGTCCTCGTTGCCCTTGGGGTTGTGCTGTTCGACGGCTCCCCCGTGGTCGGCAGCGTTGAGCCCGGTCGTGGCGCTCTGCACGTAGTAGGCACCGGCGGCGGGGACCGCGGCGGCCGCATGGGACGGGGGTGCCACAACCGCGGCGGTCAGCGCGATGGCCGCCGCGAGCAGGGCGTGGGGGGTTCGCATGGCAGAGCCCTTCATTCGGCGAGGCTAAGTCAGGTTCATGACAGCAGCCCCGGCGGTCGGGCGCCGACAGGGAAGGTTGCCGTCGGGTGAAGCTCCGCGAACCCGGGCACGGCCGCTCCCGGGCAAGGGCGCAGCGGGGCGGCCCTTGCGCGCACGCGCCGGTCTGGCCGGCCACGGCGTGGGGGCGGCCGCGGTGGGGGGTTGCGGAGGGACACTCAACCGCGTTGATGTACACCAGTCAAGGGTTTAGACCAGTTGACCGACGGACGGGCCCTGCCAGTCCCGTCGTCCGTAGGGCCGCTGACGGAGAATGCCTCTCATGACCACCGCAGCGCACCCGCTCGTCGTCCGTGCCCGTCAGCTGGCCACCGGTCTCCTCGGACCACAGGCGGAGCGGGTCGACCAGGAGGGTGTGCCCCCGAGCCATGTCAAGGCGCTCAAGGGCTCGGGGCTGCTCGGGGTGAACGCGCCGACGGAGTACGGCGGGGCCGCGGCGCCCGCCGCGGTGGCCCGGGACACCGCGGAGATCCTGGCCGGTGCCTGCTGTTCGACGTGGTTCGTGCTGACGCAGCACTACACGCCGGTCAAGCTGCTGGCGTCGACGGAACTGCCCGTGCGCGAGCGGCTGCTCGGCCCGCTGGCCAGGGGCGAGTTGCTGTCCGGGATCGCCTACGCCCACGTCCGCGCCTTCCCCCGGGTCCCGGTGCGGGCCACACCCGAGCGAGGCGGCTGGCGCTTCGACGGGACCGTGCCGTGGTACACGGGGTGGACGCTGAACGACGTGCTGCTGCTCGCGGGCGTCTCCGAGGCGGGCGAGGTGGTCTTCGCCTTCACCGAGGCACGAGAGCAGCCCGGGATGCGCCCCACGGCGCCGATGCGGCTCGCGGCGCTCACCGCCGCCCACACGGTCTCGCTGGAACTGAACGGCCTGTGGCTGCCCCGGGATTCGGTCGTGCTGCGGACCCCACAGACGAAATTCGCCCTGGTGGACCGGCCCCGGAACACCAACGCCTCCCCGGCCGTATTCGGGGTGGCGTACGCGGCGCTCGATCTGCTGGAGGCCAACCCGGAGGCGAAGGAGACGGCAGGTTCGCTTCGGAGCCGTCTCGACGAGGCACGGCGGGAGGCCTACGCCCTGTGGGACCACCCTGTGCCGCACGAACGCATCGAGGAACGGCTCGCATGGAAGCTGCGGGCCCACGATCTGATGCGGACCGCGACGACCGCCGCGCTCGTGGCCGGCGGCGGCCGGGCCATGGCCCTGGGCAGCCGGGCCCAGCGGCTGGCGAGGGAGGCGATGTTCCTGCTCGTGCAGGGACAGACGGCCGAGGTGCGCCATGCCCACCTCGGCCATCTCTCCGAACTTCCCTGACCGCTCCGGTCGTCCGGCTCCTCCGACTCGCCCGGCTCCCGGAGTTGGGCACTCCGCTCAGCCCGCCGCGGCCAGCAGCGGAGTGGGGCCGAGGACCGCCGAGAACTGGTCGACCACCTGGGTCAGCGCCTCCCCCGCGCCCGGCGCGACGGTGAGGGAGCCGTCCTCGTGCACGGTGATGTCCTTGTCCAGGGTGAACCAGCCCTGCACTATGTGCGCCGCGCCCATGGAGTTAAGGACGGGGCGGAGGGCGTAGTCGATGGCCAGCACATGCGCGGTGCTGCCGCCGGTGGCGAGCGGCAGCACGGTCTTGCCCGTGAGGGCGTACTGCGGAAGCAGATCGAGCAGCGCCTTGAGGACGCCGGAGTACGACGCCTTGTAGACGGGGGTGCCGACGACGACGCCGTCGGCCCGTGCGAACAGCTCGGTGGCCTCGACGATGGCCGGATGCCGGAAGTCCGCGCCGAGCAGGGCCTGCGCCGGGATCGTACGGACGTCGAGCGGCACCACCTGGTGGCCCTGTGCGATCAGGCGCTGGTCGAGGTGACGCAGCAGGCGGTTGGTCCGGGAGGAGGCGGAGGGGCTGCCGGAGACGGACAGAACGGTGGCCATGCGGTCCTCTTTCGGGAGGAAGGGAGGGAGCGGGGCGGTCAGGCGTGCGCCGGGGCGGGTTCAGCCGATGTCCGGTGCCGATACCGGTGCGGATACCGGTCTCACCGCCGCTGTCGCTTCCCCTGCGTCCGCTGAAGTCGCGGATGCGGTAGGCGAGTTGTCCGGGCGGGCGGGACGTGCGGAACTCCAGGCGGAATGACGACCCACCGAATGCGGAATGCGCGGGACGGCAGCAACACGACTGCGCCACCGAGGCGATGCGCTGAACTCGGGGAACGGAATGCGAGCACACGGCCGTACGGGCGTCACGGACGCCGTGCGTCACACAGGGCTCGACGAGCGGACGTGTGCCGGGAGAACGCGGCGGACCGGAGGGCGATCAGGCCGCGGTGCAACAGGAGGCGCTGGAGACACGCGCGAGGTCGACATGGCGTCGCCGCGTGAGGTCCAGTCGCATCGTCATGGCGTCGATCGTGGCAGCCGCCGGCTCGGACCGTCAAGGAAATCCCGGGCGTTCTCGTATCGCGGACCGAGGGCGCCCCGCTCCCGGTGGCCGTGTGCGGTCAGTCGTCGTCCCGCGTCGGGACCACCACGAGGAACGCGTCCGACTTCAGATCCATGACGACCTTCGCGGGCTCACCCTCGGCACGGCGCGCCGCCGCGAACTCCTCCGCCGGCCACGCTCCGCGCGGAGCACCTGCGGGAAACCGCTCCAACACCTTCGCGCCCATAGCGGCAGCCACCTCCGGCGTCGACCGGCATCGGCCGTCGACTCGAACCAGCAGTTCTCCTTCTGTTCGCCTGCCCTCGATCGACACCGACATGTCCGCCTCATGGAAACCAGTTTCCCGGCGGCCGCCGGCCCGGGCCCCGGACCCCGAGAGCGGCCTCCCCCTCCCCCGTTGACGTCGCGGTACTCCGCCCGCGCAGTCGGCGTACCCCCGAACGAGGGAGGCATCAGCGAAGGACATGGACGACGAAGGAGCGAGGAACCAGGATTGAGGATCAAGGGTCGAGGACTGAGGAACGATGAACGGCGATGAGGCCGGGCGAGGGCTGAGCTGCCTCGTGACCGGCGCCACGGGATACATCGGCGGCCGGCTCGTGCCGGAACTGCTCGCCGCAGGGCACCGCGTACGCTGCCTTGCCCGCTCTCCCGGCAAACTGCGCGACCACCCCTGGGCGGGCGAGGTCGAGGTGGTCGCCGGAGACGTCACCCGGGCGGAGTCGGTCGCGGCGGCCATGCGCGGTATCGACGTCGCGTACTACCTGGTGCACGCTCTCGGCACGGGCAGCGACTTCGAGGAAACGGACCGCACGGCCGCACGGATCTTCGGGGAGCGGGCCCGGGCCGCGGGCGTTCGGCGCATCGTCTACCTCGGCGGTCTGACACCCGTGGGCGTCCCGGAACGTCAGCTGTCCCCTCATCTGCGCTCGCGGTCCGAAGTGGGCCGTATCCTGCTGGACTCGGGCGTCCCGACCACCGTCCTGCGGGCCGCAGTGATCATCGGTTCGGGCTCGGCCTCCTTCGAGATGCTGCGCTATCTCACCGAGCGCCTGCCCGCGATGATCACCCCGCGCTGGGTGCGCACCCGGATCCAGCCCATCGCGGTGCGGGACGTGCTGCGTCTGCTGGTGGGCAGCGCGCGGCTGCCGGACGACGTCAACCGCGCCTTCGACATCGGCGGTCCGGACGTGCTGACGTACCGGGAGATGATGGTCCGGTACGCGGCGATCGCGGGTCTTCCGCCCCGGCTCATCGTGCCCGTCCCGGTCCTCACCCCCGGCCTGTCCAGTCTCTGGGTCGGACTGGTGACGCCCGTGCCCGGGTCCATCGCCCGGCCGCTCACCGAGTCGCTGCGCCACGAGGTCGTCTGCGGTGAGCACGACATCGACCGCTGTCTACCCGCCCCGCCGGGGCATCCGATCGGCTTCGACGAGGCGGTCCGGCTGGCGCTGCAGCGGGTCCGCGACGCCCAGGTAACGACCCGTTGGTCGTCCGCGTCGCCACCCGGAGCACCGAGCGACCCGCTGCCCACCGATCCCGACTGGGCCGGCGGCAGCCTCTACACGGATCGCCGGGAACTCACGGTCGACGCCTCCCGCGCGGCCCTGTGGCGGGTCGTCGAGGGCATCGGCGGCGACAACGGCTGGTACTCGTTCCCCCTCGCCTGGGCGGCACGGGGCTGGCTGGACCGGCTGGTCGGCGGGGTGGGGCTGCGCCGGGGCCGCCGCGACGCCGAGCGGCTGCGGGCCGGCGACTCGCTGGACTTCTGGCGGGTCGAGGAGATCGAGCCGGGGCATCTGCTACGGCTGCGGGCCGAGATGCGACTGCCGGGACTGGCCTGGCTGGAGATGTACGTCGAGCGGGACGAGCAGGGCCGTACCCGATACCGGCAGCGGGCCCTGTTCCATCCGCACGGGCTCCTCGGGCACGCCTACTGGTGGAGCGTCTCCCCCTTCCACGCCGTCGTCTTCGGCGGCATGGCCCGCAACATCGCGAAGGCCGCGGCCCGGGCCCCCGCCGTCGGCCCCGAGGACGGCACCACCACCCGCTGACACCCGCGTCCTCCACCGGGCTCTCCCGGAAGCAGACCACAGCCCACCCGCACGCGTCCCGGAGTGCACGCCATGAACGTCTCGGTCGTCCTGTTCACCTCGGATCTGCGCCTGTACGACCATCCCCCGTTGCGGGCCGCCCTCGCCGACGCCCGGCAGGTGGTGCCCCTGTTCGTGCGCGACCCGGCCGTGGCCGCCGCGGGGTTCGCCGCGCCGAACCGGCTGGCGTTCCTCGCCGACTGTCTGCGGGACCTCGACGCGGGTCTACGGGCCCGGGGCGGCCGTCTCGTCGTCCGTTCGGGGGACGTCGCCGACGAGGTGTGCCGGGTGGCGGCCGAGACGGACGCCGACGTGGTGCACATGGCGGCCGATGTCAGCGCCTACGCCCACCGGCGCGAGGCGCGGCTGCGGCGGGCCCTGGAGGCGGCGGGACGCCGGCTGCACGTCCATGACGCCGTGACCACCGCCGTGCCGCCCGGCGAGGTCACCCCGGCCGCCTCGGACCACTTCGCCGTCTTCACGCCGTACTTCCGGCGGTGGTCCGGGCAGCGGTTGCGCGACACCCTGGGCGCGCCCCGCACGGTCGAGGTGCCGGACGCCGTCGGGTCCGAGGAACTCCCCGTGCGGGCAGAGCTTCCGGGGCTCTCCCCGGGGCTCGCCCCGGGCGGCGAGAGCGAGGGCAGAAAGCGACTCGCGGCCTGGCTGCGCGGCGGTGTGAACGCGTACGAGGACCGCCATGACGACCTGGCGGGCGATGCCACGTCGCGGCTCTCGCCACATCTGCACTTCGGCACGCTCTCCGCCGTCGAACTCGTCCACCGGGCCCGGCAGGCCGGCGGCCCGGGCGCCGACGCCTTCGTACGGCAGCTGGCGTGGCGGGACTTCCACCGTCAGGTGCTGGCCGCGCGGCCGGACGCGGGCACCCGCGACTACCGCACGAAGCACGACCGCTGGCGTTCCGGGCGCGCTGCACACGCGGACGTGGAAGCGTGGCGGGAGGGCCGCACCGGTTACCCGGTGATCGACGCGGCGATGCGCCAGCTGCTGCACGAGGGATGGATGCACAACCGCGCCCGGCTGCTGACCGCGAGCTTCCTCACCAAGACCCTGTACGTGGACTGGCGGGTCGGCGCCCGACACTTCCTGGAGCTGCTGGTCGACGGCGACCTCGCCAACAACCAGCTGAACTGGCAGTGGGTCGCCGGAACCGGCACGGACACCCGGCCCAACCGGGTCCTCAACCCGATCGCCCAGGCCAAGCGCCATGACCCGGACGGGGTGTACGTGCACCGCTGGGTGCCCGAACTCGCCGGGCTCGACGCGCCCCTGGTGCACGAGCCGTGGAAGCTGCGCGGCCAGGAGCGCGCCGCCTACGCCGCCTACCCGGACCCGATCGTGGACCTCGCCGAAGGCCTGGCCCGCTTCAGGCGGGCCCGCGGAACCGACTGAACAGCCCCGCCCGACCCGAAAGGCCTGCCGAACCGGCCGACCCGAACGAGCCGCCGCCCGGCGGCATCTGACGACCGACCGGACCGGTGCTCGAAAAGTCCGTCGCACCCCGGGCCGGGCCTCCTTCGACCGGGTGACAGCATGGCCTTGCGTGTGCGGGTCAGGGAATGGGTGACAGACGGGTCCGCCACCCGGCGCCCGCACCAGCGGGCCGGGCGACGGTACGCACGGTCGCGCGCGACGCGGCTCGGAGGGAAGGGCAGTGGTGGAAGGGCAGGCGTCGGTATCCCCCAGGAGACGTCCACGGCTGCGGCGGGTCGGCGCGCCGGCCGGCCCGGACTCACCGGTCGTTCCCCAGCATGCGTTCACCCGGGCCGGCCGCTCATGGCCGGTGCTGTGGACGGCCCTGCGGCGCACACCGGTGGCGATGTGGCGGGACGATGTGTCGGACTGGGCGGCGGCCCTGACGTACTACGCCATCCTCGCCCTGCTGCCCACGTTCCTCATGACGTTCTCCCTGATCGGGGCGGTCAGCCCGCATCTCACGGACGCACTGATCATGCGGGTCACGGCCTGGGCCCCGGCCGAGGCGGGGACGGCCCTGCACAGTACGCTGCGCCGCCTGGCCGGAGAGCGGTCCGCCGCGCTGACGGTGGCCATCGGTGGCGGGGCGAGTGCGCTGTGGTCGGCCTCCAGCTATCTGGCGGTGTTCCGGCGCGCGCTGCACGACCAGCACGGTGTCGCGGACAACCGCCCCGCCCTGCGCAAGGCGCACCGGATCCTGCTCACGGCCGTGACGCTGCTGCCCCTGCTGTTCGGCAGCGCGCTGCTGCTCGTCCTGAGCGGCTCGCTGGTGCGGGCGCTGGGGCGGTGGATGGGGCTCGGCGAGGCAGCTGAGGCCGTCTGGGTCCTGCTGCGCTGGCCCGCCCTGATGGCCCTGGTGGCGCTGCTGGTGCTGGTCCTCTTCCGGACCGGGCCGCCGCAGGCCCGCACCCTGCGTCACGCGGTGCCGGGCGGGGTGCTGGCGGCGGCACTGTGGCTGGCCGCCTCCGTGTCGTTCACGGCGTACGCCGACGGGCTCGGCGCCTACAGCAGGCTCTACGGGTCCCTCGCGGGCGTGGTCGTCTTCCTCGTGTGGCTGTGGATGTCCCATCTGTCGCTGCTGGCGGGATCCCAGTTCACGGCCGAACTGACGCGTGCCGAGCGCGAGCGCTGACGCGACCAGTATCTACACATAAAGAAAAAATAAGAGCACAATAAGCATACGCAGCCCTTCACCGCATACCGCACCAGGCGCGGTCATGCCTGCGAAGTGGAAGGAGTCGAGTGATGGCTGACGTCTCGCACACCAGAGGGGACATGACGACCCACCCCGACGTCCATGAGATGCGGGCCCGCTACGCCCGCGTACTGGGCGGCCGCGATGTGGCGCTGATGGACGGACCGGTGTTCCTGCTCGGTCTGTACTGCGCCGCGTCCCCGTGGATACTCCACTACACGACGAGCCAGCCCCCATTGGTGACGCACAACCTCATCATGGGGATAGCGATCGGTCTGCTGGCTCTCGGGTTCACCGTCATGCCGGAGCGTATGTACGGTCTGAGCTGGGCCATGTGCGCCCTGGGCGCCTGGATGATCATCTCGCCGTGGATCGTGGGCACGGCCCCGGACACCGGAGTCGTGGTCAACAACATCGTCATCGGCGCCCTCGCCGTGGTGCTGGGCATGCTGTGCATGGGCGCGACGGCAAAGGCCACTCGACGCCCGTAGTCGCATCCGCCCGTCATCGGGGACCGCGCACACGACAAGCACGTGGGCCGGTCCGCGGCAGCGCACCGGCCCACACATCCCACCCCCGATGACTACGCGCTCGCGGGTTCCGCCTCCGGGGCCGTGAGGTACTCCTCCACGATCTCCTTCGGCCCGAACGGCCAGACTTTCTCCAGCCGGGCCCAGACCAGGAACGCCACACAGCCGAGCACCAGCCAGCCCAGTGACCACTCGACGGGGTGGCGGCCCGGGGAGTTCTTGTCCGCGTAGCCGTAGATGACCAGCCAGCCGACGAGGGCCACGAGGCTCGGCACGGGATACAGCCACATCCGGTACGGGCGGCGCAGTCCAGGCTGCCGGCTGCGCAGTACCGTCACGGCCGCGATCTGGGCCAGCGCCTGGACGAGCACCATCACCGTGGTCAGCAGCTGGATCAGGGTGGCCAGGTCAGTGTGACGGCCGATCAGGAAGCCGATCGCCGTGACCACGCCCATGGTGGCCAGGCCCAGCATGGGGAAGCGGTGCCGGGGATGGAGTTTGGCGTAGGGGCGGAAGAAGACCCGGTCGCGGGCCGCGTCGTACGGCACCCGGGAGCCGCCCAGCAGGCCGGTGAACACGGACGCGAACGCCGTGATCAGAACAAGGACCGTGACTGTGTCCGCCGCGCCCTTGCCCCAGGTCTTCTCCAGCACCGCCGATGCCACCGATGTGGAGGCGATGTCGTTCGGGTCGGTCATGCGGTGCCAGTCGACGACGCCGAGCGTGCCGATCTGCAGCAGCAGATAGATGGCCATGATGCCGAGGATGGAGAAGATGATCGAGCGCGGCAGCGTACGGCCCGGGTCCTTGATCTCCGCGCCCATGTAGGCGGTGGTGTTGTAGCCCAGATAGTCGTAGATGCCGATGGTCAGGCCCCCCGCGAAGCCGAGCCAGAAGTGACCGCCCGTCAGCTCGAAGGCGCCCGCGGGGTAGGTGAAGGCCAGGTGGGGGCTGAAGTCGGAGGCCGCGGCGACGATCACCAGCAGTACGGAGGCGATCATGACGGCCCACATCACCGCCGTGATGCGGGCGATGTTCTCGATGCCCCGCCACAGCAGCAGGACCACGAGCACGATCACGCCGAGCCCGATCAGATCACCGGCGGTCCGGCCGAGATCCGGGGCCAGATAGCCCAGATACTGCACGAAGCCCACCACACCGGTGGACATGATCAGCGGGATGAAGAGCATCGCGGTCCACACGAACAGGAACGGCATCAGCCGGCCCGTGCGGTATTGGAAGGCCTGGCGCAGATAGACATAGCTGCCGCCGGAGCCGGGCATCGCCGCGCCCAGCTCGGCCCAGACGAGCCCGTCGGCGAGGGCCAGCAGGGCGCCCGCGACAAAGCCGATGACCGCCTGCGGTCCGCCGAACGCGGCGACCATCAGCGGGATCGTGACGAACGGCCCGATGCCGCACATCTGGCTCATGTTGATCGCGGTCGCCTGGAACAGGCCGACTCGGCGGACGAAACCACCCTCTGGTGGCGGGCTACCGGACACGGGACCTCCTGGAAGCGGGACTCGGGGAGAGGGATGCACGGACTGCGGACCGACCGCGCGGAGCGGCCCGCGGATCAAGGGCTGCGGGTGTCCGGCCGGCGCTGGGCTCCCCTTGACTCGCCCGGCGAGGCTGACTGGCGGATATAGTTAAGGAGTCTTACTAGAGGCGTCAAGAGCGCGTCATGAATGCGTGAGAATGGTGCGATGCCCGCCAGCGACGCCGTAGATCAGCCGGATCAGCCCTGGAACCGCCGACGGCTGCGCAGCACCAACGAGCGGCTGCTCCTGGACCGGCTGCGCGCCGCCGGCTCCGCCTCGCGCGCCCAGCTCGCCCGGGAGACGGGCCTGTCGAAGCCGACGGTCTCCAGTGCGCTCGCCGCGCTGGAGGAGGCGGGACTGGTCCGCGAGGCCGGTACGCACACACCCGAGCGCGGCCGGATGGCCGTGCTGTACGCGCCGGATCCGTCCGCCGGGTACGCGCTCGGCATCGACATCGGCCGCGGCTGGCTGCGGATCGCGGTCGCCGATCTCGCCGGCGAGGTGGTGGCCCGGTCGGACGTGCGCAACCGGGCCCGCACCTCGAGGGCGCTGGCCGACCTGGTCGTCGGCACCGCCCGGCAGGTGATCGCCGGCTCCGGGACCCGGATCGAGGAGGTCGCGCACGCCGTGGTCGGGACGCCGGGCGTCTACGACGAGGAGCGGCGCCGGGTGCGGTACGCGATGCATCTGCCGGGCTGGGGGCGGGCCGGACTGTTCGACCGGATGCGCGAGGAACTCGGCATCCCCCTGGAGGTCCACAACGACGCGAACCTGGCCGCGCTCGGCGAGTACACCTATGGCGTGGGCACGGGCAGCCGGCTGTTCGCGTACATCCTGATCGGGACCGGCCTCGGCATGGGAGTCGTCAGCGAGGGACGGCTGTTCACCGGTGCGCACGGCGGGGCCGGGGAGATCGGGTTCCTGCCGTGGCCGGGGCGGCAGAAGCCCCAGACGCTGGAGGACGCGGTGTCGGGCGTGGCGGTCGTCGAGTCGGCGCGGGCGTTCGGGATGACCGGACAGCTCACCGCGAAGGCGGTCTTCGGCGCGGCCCGGCAGGGTCACCCCGCCGCGACCCGGGCGGTGGAGCTGGAGGGCGAGCGCATCGCGCACACCGTGGCGGCCGCGGCGGCCGTGCTCGACCCCGACCTGGTGGTGCTCGGCGGCGGGGTGGGCCACAGCGTCGATCTGCTGCTGCGTCCCGTCCGCGAGACGCTGCGTGCGCTCACCCCGCTCCGCCCGAAGATCGTGCCGAGCCGGCTGGGCGAGGACGCCGTGCTGCTGGGGGCACTGGCGACTGCTCTGGGCACGGCACGGGACGTGGTGTTCGAGCGCCGGTCGACGGCTCCCTGACCAACTCCCCCATTCGCAACGGCGATTGACAGCGTGCACCCCGCGCCCTAGCGTGAGGCGGCGTTAGTAAAGTTTCCTAACTTTACGAAGAGGCTGGAGGACCCCGTGTTCCACCGCCCCGCCCACCCCACCGCGTCCCGGCACCGCGCCTCGTCCCGGAGCCGCACGCCGTCTCGCCCCGGCCGTCGTCGCCCTGGGCCTGCTGGGCACACTGACGACCAGTGCGTGGGCCGGCCCGCACACCGAGCGCACCGCCTCGCACCCCCGGGTCACCCGGATCTCCTCCGCGCCCGGCAGCGCGACCGCGCTGTCCGGCTACGCCATCCAGTCGACGGCCAAGGTCGGGGACCCGCCGGACGCGGTCTCCTCCCCCGGCTATCCGGCGACCGGCTGGTACCCGGCCGGCTCCCGCTCCACTGTCCTCGCCGCGCTGCTCGCGGACGGCGTGTACGCCGACCCGTTCTACTCGGCCAACCAGCAGAAGATCCCGAGGGCCGACTTCCAGGTCCCCTGGTGGTACCGCTCGGACTTCACGGTCCCCGATCCGTCCGAGCGCACCCGGCTGGACTTCAGCGGGGTGATCTCGGCCGCGGACGTGTACGTCAACGGGCGTCAGGTCGCGCAGGCCGCGGATGTGTCGGGCGCGTACACCCACCACGAACTGGATGTGACCTCGCTGGTCCGGCAGGGCACCAACACGGTGGCCTTCCGCATCCGGCCCAACGATCCCGACAAGAACCTGACCATGGGCTGGATCGACTGGCTCCAGCCCCCGCCCGACCGGAACATGGGCATCGTCCGCGACGTACTGGTGCGCCGCGGCGGGCCGGTCGCGGTGCGCGACGCCCATGTCCTCACCCGGCTCGACGTGCCCTCGCTCGCCGCCGCCGACCTGACGGTCAAGGCGCTGGCCCGCAACGACTCGGACGCCCCGGTCACCGCCCGGCTCTCCGGGACCGTCGGCTCGGTCTCCTTCGCCAGGGACGTACCGCTCGCCGCGCACGAGTCGAAGACGGTCACGTTCACCCCGTCCGACGTTCCCGGCCTGCATCTGACCTCACCGAAGGTGTGGTGGCCCGCCGGCATGGGCGGCCGGCCGCTGTACGCGCTGGACCTCACCGCGTCCGTCTCCGGCACCCCCTCGGACATCGCCCATGAGACCTTCGGCATCCGGGATGTGAAGGCGCCGCTGAACTCCGACGGCGCACGGCAGTACAGCATCAACGGCCGCAGACTGCTCATCAAGGGCGGCGGCTGGTCGCCGGACGAGTTTCTGCGCTGGGACCGCAGCTATGTCGAGGACCGCCTCAAGTACGCCCTCGATCTGGGGCTCAACACCATCCGTCTCGAAGGGCACATCGAACCCGACGAGTTCTTCGACCTCGCGGACCGCTACGGCATCCTCACGCTGCCCGGCTGGGAGTGCTGCGACAAGTGGGAGGGCAACGTCAACGGCGGTGAGCCGGGCGAGAAGTGGACCGCCGCCGACTATCCGGTCGCCAAGGCGTCGATGGCCGCCGAGGCCGCCCGGTTGCGCGACCACCCGAGTGTCGTGTCCTTCCTCATCGGCAGCGACTTCGCCCCCGACGCCACCATCGAGAAGAACTGTCTGGACGCCCTGAAGGCCGCCGACTGGCCCGATCCGGTGGTCTCGGCGGCCTCCGACAATTCCTCCCCCCAGCTGGGCAGTTCCGGAATGAAGATGACGGGACCCTACGACTGGATCCCGCCGGACTACTGGTACGCCAAGCGCGAGGGCGGCGCCACCGGCTTCAACTCCGAGACCAGCGCGGGCCCCGACATCCCGACCCTCGACACCCTGCGCCGCATGATGAGCCCGGCGGAGCTGGACACCCTCTGGAAGGACGCGAGCGCCAAGCAGTATCACCGCTCCCCGTCGTCGACCTTCAGCACGCTCAAGCTCTACGACGACGCGCTCGCCGGACGGTACGGCCCGCCGACCGGTCTCACGGACTACGTACGCAAGGCGCAGCTCGCGCAGTACGAGAACGTACGGGCGCAGTACGAGGCGTACGAGCGCAACTCCACCGACTCCGCCAGGCCGTCGACCGGCGTGATCTACTGGATGTTCAACAGCGGCTGGACCTCGCTGCACTGGCAGCTGATGGACCGTTATCTCGACCAGGGCGGGGCCTACTTCGGGGCCAAGAAGGCCAATGAGCCACTGCACGTCCAGTACGGGTACGACAACCGCTCGGTCGTGGTGGTGAACAACCGGCACGCGTCCGTGTCCGGGCTGACCGCCCGGGTCACGCTGTTCACCCCCGATGGCACCCAGAAGTACGACCGGACGGCGAGCGGAGTGAGCGTCGCGGGGGACGGCGCGCACACCACCGCGCTCACCCTGCCCTCGTCGGTGAGCGGCCTGACGGCAACGTACCTGGCCCGGCTGGTGCTGACCGACTCCACGGGCAAGGAGGTCAGCCGCAATGTCTACTGGCTGTCCACCAAGCCCGACACGCTCGACTGGTCCCACACGGACTGGTACTACACGCCGACGACGAGCTACGCCGATCTGACGGGGCTGAGTTCGATGGCGCAGGTGCCGGTGACGGCCACGGCGTCCACCAACACGAGCCCGGACGGCACCTCGACGACCACGGTGACCCTGCGCAACGCGGGGACGGGCAGGACGCCCGCGCTGCTCACGGACGCGCATCTGGTGGACTCGGCCGGCAGGCCCGTGCTGCCGGTCCGGTGGTCGGACAACGACGTGAGCCTGTGGCCGGGCGAGTCGGCGACGCTGACCGCCACCTGGCGGACGGCCGATCTGCACGGCTCGGTGCCCGGCGTGCGCGTCTCGGGCTGGAACACTCCGGAGCGCACCGTGCCGGCCGTGTGAGCGGGGAGCGGAAGACGGAGAAGGGGTGGGCCCGAGGGCCCACCCCTCACCGACAGGTCAGCTCACATCGAGCGCCGTGTCGTCGATGACGAACGACGTCTGGAGGCTGGAGCCCTCGGTGCCGGTGAACTTGAGGGTCACGGTCTGCCCGGCGTAGCTCGCGAGGTTGACGCTGCGCTGGGTGTAGCCGCTGCCGGCGTTGAGGTTGGAGTACGTCGCCGGGGTGCCCAGCACGGTCCCGGAGCTGTTGAGGACCTGGACCTTCAGCGTGTCGTACGCCGTGCTGGTGGTGGTCTCCGCCGTGTCGATGTGCAGATAGAAGCTGAACGTGGCGGAGGTGCAACCGGAGGGGATGGTCACCGACTGGGACAGGGTGTCGGTGTGCGCGGAGCCGTAGCCGTCCAGCCAGGCGTAGTACGAGCCCGTACGGGGCGACTCGCTGGTGGAGTTGGTGATGACGCCGCTGCTGGCGCTCCAGGTGGTGGCGCCGGCCTCGAAGCCGGTGTTGCCGAGGAGCTGGGCGGCGGTGCAGGTGCCGGTGCCGCCGCCCCCGCCGCCGGTGCTGCCGCCTCCGCCGGCGAGCCATGCGGTGGCGTTGAGGGCCAGGGCCGCGTTGGTGGCGCCGGAGTCGTTCCAGCCGTCGTAGAGCGTGTTGCCGGACTGGCCGGTCCCGTCGTCGATCGGCGAGCTGTCACCCCAGAAGGCGACGCGGCCGCTTCCGAAGGTGCTGGTCAGGAAGAAGGCACCGGTGGTGCCGGAGTAACCGCTGCGGTAGACCAGGCCCTTGACGGAGGAGTTGTCGGAGGGCTTGAGCGTGGCGGTGGTGCCGTTGGCGATGAGGCTCTTGGTGACGGTGCCGAAGGAACCGTGCAGCACCGGGTCGGTGCTGTCGCTGATGGCCGCCGGGTAGCCGGATGCGATGTTCAGCGAGTCGATGGAGAAGCCGAACGGATCGGTGGAGTCGACGCTGTTGTTGGTCATCAGGTCGTTCAGGATCTTGACCGCGTCAGCGCCGTCGTTGTTGCGGTCGGCGCCGGTGTGGTCGGAGATCATGAACAGTCCGCCGCCGTTCTTCACGAAGTTCATGATGGCCGTCTTCTCGGCCGTCGTGAACAGCGTGTTCGGCTCCGGGAGAACGAGCGTGTCGAAGTTCGACAGGTCGGTCGAGGACGAGCCGCCGTAGCTCAGGCTGGAGCCCGAGGGCAGCGTCTTCAGGCTGTAGTCGCCCGTCTTCTGCAGGGCGACGCCCCAGGACGAGAGGGCGCCGGTCCAGTCCGTCTCGACGGACGGGGAGGAGTCCTGGCCGAGGGGGTCGGGCTGGCTGGTGGAGATGATCCAGTCGGCGTTTCCGGCCGTCTCCGCATGGGCGTTGTCGAACAGGACGCGGTGCGGGGTGGCGGCGTGGGCCGCTGTGGCCGCCGTGGTCGCCTGGACCGCGGCGCCCGTGGTGAGCAGGCCGAACACGGCGAGGGCCGTGGTGAGTCTGTGACGGGCCTTGGTGGATCGGAGCATCCGGCAGACCTCCGTGAGGTGAGGGGAGTCGGGGAGAGTGGGGGGTGGGGCGAACTCGGGCGGAGCGAGGTGCGGGTGCCGCGGGTCTGCGCGCGTAGAGCCATGGCCGCGGTCTGCGCGCGTAGAAATCCTTCCTACGCCGCCCACGCGACCGACTGTTGAACGGTACATGGCAAATCGGGGGCGGGACAGAAGAATGCCGCTCCGGCAGGGCGAGGATTGACCCGGCGTTGACCGGAGATTGAACGTTGACCGGAGATGGAGACGGAACGGACTGTTGCCCCGCTCAGCGGGCACATTGGAGGAGTGCGCAGACCTTCACGATAAGGGGCGAAGATGGAGATCTCGGGGATTATCAGTGCACTCGTCATCGGGCTCGTCATCGGCGTCCTGGGACGCCTCGTCGTCCCCGGCCGCCAGCACATCGGCGTGCTGTGGACGATCGTCGTCGGCATCGTGGCAGCCTTCATCGGCTCCGGGATAGCCGCCGCGTTCGGCCAGCGCGACGGCCGGGGAGTTGGGTTCGGGGACGTCGATGGCGATCTCCCGGCCGGCGGCCTCGGCGCTCACCGCGCTGAACAGGGCGGCGGCGGTCTCGGCGGTGTCGGCGAACAGCGGGCCGATGCGCAGGGCGTCGCGGGCCGGGCGGATCACGGCGTAACCGGTCAGCCGGTCGCCCTCCACGTGGACGAGGACCCGATGGCCGGGAGCGGTGAGCCAGTGTTCCAGGAAGCGGGGCCGGTCGGCCGGATAACAAGCGCTGTCGTACGCCGTCACGGCGTCGAGGTCCGCCTTCTCGGCCGGGCGCACTCCGGGCGCCGTTCCCCCGGCGGGGGCCGGCCCGGTGTACCGCACGGTGCGGTGGGCGAACACGAATCCCGACCGGCGGTAGTTGTCCTGTTGGGCGACGACACCGTCCAGGCCGATCGTGCGCCCGCCCGCATGGGCGAGCCCCGCCTTCCAGGTGGCCAGCCCGAGGCCCCGGCCGCGCAGATCGGGGCGTACGAGGTAGCAGCCCAGGAAGGCGTAGTCGGCGCCGTAGGTGACCACGGAGACGGCCGACACGGGCTCCCCGCCTAGCCGTCCGATGAAGAAACCTCCGGGGTCCTGGGCGAAGAAGGCCGGGCCGTCGGACAGTCCCGGGTTCCAGCCCTCGTCCGCCGCCCAGCCGCTGATCACCGGCCAGTCGTCGAGCGTGGCCCGGGTGACGACAAGGGCTCGGGGGCCCGCAGAGGTCATCGTTGCGCTCCGTTCCGTGGGGGGGTGGCGGTCGGTACGGGGATCGGCCGCACCGGACCCGCAGCATCCTTCCCGATCCCGGAGTCCTACGCCATGCCGACTCCCCCTGTGGCCGAGAACGATCTCCTCACCCCGGCCCGGCTTCTGACGAGCCGTCAACCGCTCCCTCGCACCCGGACGAGGGCCCCGCGGATCGCTCGTGCGACGGGGCCCTCCTCGGCGTGCGCAGGTCGACTCAGCGGGTCGCTCCCACGCGGAAACGGCGGTAGAGGATCGTTCCTCCAAGCACCAGGGCCGCGCCTCCCGCGAGCGCGGGCAGGGGTGCTTCCGCGCCGGTGTGGGCGAGCATCCCCTGCGAAACGGGCCGGGCCACGACCGGTGCGGGAGTGTGCACCGTCGGCGGCACGACCGGCCGCGGCGCGGGGTGGGGCCGGCCGGGCGAGGAGTTGACGGACGTGTTGCCGACGGCCTTGTTGCCGAGACCGACCACATTCACCGAGTTGCCGCTGATGTTCACCGGGAGGTGAATCGGCACCTGCACCTCGTTGCCCGCGAGCAGGCTCCCCGAACCCTCCGTTCGGCCGCGCGCGGAGGCGCCACCGGGGACGGTCCCGATCCCGTGGCGCGGGCCTGCGCGGTGTGTCCCCCGGTTCACGCAGGCGTTGCCCGCGGCCGGGTCGAGGAGCCCCAGGACGTTCACGGTGTCGCCGCACACGTTGACCGGCACGTGCACCGGGAGCTGAATGCTGTTGCCGGAGATCAGTCCGGGCGAACCCGCATCGGTGCCGTGCGCCGCGGAGTCCGCGTGCGCCGGCAGCGCCGTGACCAACGCCCCCGAGGCGGCGGCCGCGGCGATCAAACCATTTCGGGTAACCCGTTTCATAGGTTCTCTGCCTTCCAGACATGGTCGCGAGCACTCGCCCGCACCCGATAAAACGCAGAGGCACCAATCCGAGTTATGGCTTATCTGCCTTTCACCCCTTCGAGTGGCCCGGCGTCGAACCCCCGAACCCACCGCACGCGCCGTCCGCGCGCCCCGAGGCGTCAGGCCAGGGACACCTCGGGCTTGTAGAGGTCGAACCACAGCGCGAGGTCCAGGGTGCGTTCGAGGCCGCGGCGCGAGTTCTGGGTGATCTGCGGTGTGTCGCGTTCGGTGGCCTCCCGCACCCGTTCCCGGTCGACCAGGTCGAAGACCGGGTGGTCGGAGCGGGCGAGGAGGGCCTTGGCCTGTTCCTGGAGGGCGACCGCGTAGCGGGGGTCCTGGGTGGAGGGGTAAGGGCTCTTGACCCGGTCGTAGACGGACCTGGGGAGCAGGTCCCGGGTGGCCTCCCGGAGCAGGCTCTTCTCCCGGCCGTCGAACGACTTCAGCGTCCAGGGGGTGTTGTACACGTACTCCACGAGTCGGTGGTCGCAGTACGGCACGCGTACCTCCAGGCCGACCGCCATGCTCGTGCGGTCCTTGCGGTCGAGCAGGATGCGGACGAAACGGGTCAGGTGGAGATGGCAGATCCGCCGCATCCGGTACTCGAAGTCGCTCTCGCCGTCGAGGCGCGCGACACGCGAGACGGCCGTGTGGTACGCGTCCGCGACGTAGGAGTCCAGATTCAGGACCTCGGCCACCTCGGGGCGCAGGATCTCCTCGTCCCTGCCGAGGCGCAGGGCGGAGGGCACGAGCCAGGGAAACGTCTCGGCGGCGCGGGCCTCCTCGTCGAAGAACTGGAGATAGCCGCCGAAGACCTCGTCGGCGGACTCCCCCGACAGCGCGACCGTGGAGCGCTCCCGGATCGCGCGGAACAGCAGCAGGAGCGAGGTGTCCATGTCGCCGAATCCCGTCGGGAGGTCCCGGGCGCGGATGACCGCGGCGCGCACGTCGAGGTCGGCGAGGGCTTCCACGTCGAGGACGATGTCCTGATGGTCGGTGCCGCAGGCCTGCGCCACGTCGTGCACGAACGGTGTGTCGGGGGTGCGGCGCAGCTCGTCGGCGACGAAGTGCTCGGTCTGGCCGACGAAGTCGACCGCGAAGCTGCGCACCTTCTCGCCGTGCACGGCCAACTGCCGTGCGGCCAGCGCGGTCATCGCGGAGGAGTCGAGCCCGCCCGAGAGCAGGGTGCACCGGGGCACGTCGGCGACCAGCTGGCGGCGCACGATGTCGTCGAGCAGCGAGCGGACCTTGGCGACGGAGGCCGCGCGGTCGTCGGTGTGGGGGCGGGTCTCGAGCTGCCAGTACACGCGCCGCCGGGGGCCGCTGCGGTCGACGGTGACGACCGTGCCGGGCTCGACCTCGTGCATACCGTCCCAGGTGGCGTGCCCGGGCGTCTTGACCATGGTGAACAGTTCCCGCAGCCCGTCGAGGCGGACCCGGGCCGGGGCCAGCGGGTTGGCGAGAATGGCCTTCGGTTCCGAGCCGAAGAGGACGCCGTCGGAGGTCGGGTAGTAGTAGAGCGGCTTGATGCCCATGCGGTCCCGGATCATGACGAGGGTGTCGTCGCGGCCGTCCCAGACGGCGAAGGCATACATGCCGTTGAGGCGTTCGGCGAGGGCGTCGCCCCATTCGAGGTAGCCGCGCAGGACCACCTCGGTGTCGGAGTCGGTGCCGAAGTGGTGCCCCCGCCCGCTCAGTTCGCGGCGCAGCTCGGTGAAGTTGTAGGCCTCTCCCGAGTAGACGAGGGCGACCGTGCCCCCCGGGGTCTCGGCGGTCATCGGCTGGCGTCCGCCGGGCAGGTCGATGATCGCGAGCCTGCGGTGGCCGAGGGCGGCGGGCCCCTCGGTCCAGGTTCCGCGGGCGTCGGGACCGCGACAGGCCATCGTCTCCGTCATCGCATCCAAGGTCGCGCCCTCCGTCCGCAGGTCGCGGTCGTAGGAGACCCAGCCGGTGATGCCGCACATATGTGACCTCCCGCGTCCTGTCGCCAGGACCAACCCGCCCACCTGCGACTTCCTCAGGGCAGCGGCTACCTCCGGGCAAACCAGGTGTATGGAGCAGCTATATGTCGAGCGTCTGCCACCCACGGGAGGCGGTCAACTCGTGCTCACCCCGGCGAGCCCCGGTCATCCGGCGGTCTCGGCCCCGTTTTGCCCTGTGCGGACCCATGGACCGGCTTCACCCCGGGCCGGAACGGCCGGGTTCCGGCCATGGGCAAAGAGTTCCTCAACCCTCGCACGACCGGGCGCCGGCCTCGCCGTAGGCCATGGCGGTGATTGTCGTCGGCCCGACTGCCCCGAATGCCCGACACGCGAATCGGTCCTAAGGTGCTCATATGGAAGCGCTCAGTCCCTCGACCCTCGCGGAACTGCGCCGGCCGCGGCCCTACCCCGCGGTGTCGGTCCTCGCGCCGACGCACCGCCGCGAGCCGGACAACGCCCAGGACCGCGTGCGCCTGCGCAATGCGCTGGCCGACGCGAAGAAGCAGTTGGAGTCCGATCCCGCGGTCACGCGCGATCGCCGTATCGATGTCGAGACCCAGCTCGACCAGGCGCTCAGCGAGATCGATCTGACGTACACCGAGGACGGCGTCGTGATCTTCGCCGCGCCGGGTGAGCACCAGGTGTGGGCACTGGCCCGTTCGGTGCCTGAGCGGGTGGTGCTCTCCGACACCTTCCTCACCCGCAACCTGGTGGCCGCGCACGTCGCGGAGCGACCGTTCTGGGTACTGGCGGTCTCCGCGGACCGGGTGACGCTGTGGAACGGCGGCGCCGGTCATGTCACCGAGGCCCACATCGGCGCCTTCCCGCTGGCCAGGGGCCGGGAGAACTTCGACGCCGAGCGCCGGATGCAGATCGGTGACACCCCGAGCACCTTCCGCGACGAGGACACCCGCCATTTCCTGCGCGAGGCCGACATCGCGATGGGCCGGGTCCTGCGCCAGGACCCACGGCCGCTGTACATCACCGGCGAGCAGGCGGCCCTGTCCGCGCTCGACGAGTCCGGCGGCGTCGCCAGGGAGGCGGTCCACGTGCCGCACGGCGGCCTCGCGCACGGCACCCCCGAGGCCGTGTGGCAGGCGGTACAGCCGGTGATCGCAGCCGAGGCCCGCAAGAACGTCGAACGGGTCAGCCGCGAGTTGGAGGCGGCCCGCGGCCGCAAGGCGTACGCCGCCGGTGTGGACGAGGTCTGGCAGAACGCGGCGGACGGCCGGATCCGGCTGCTCGCCGTCGAGGAGAACTACCGCGTGACGGTCCGCGACGACGCCGGCGACCACCTCGTACCGGCCGAGAGCGGGGACCTCGACGCCCGCGAGGACATCGTGGACGAGATCGTCGAGCGCTGTCTGGACACGGGCGCCGAGGTCCGCTTCGTCCCCGACGGCGCGCTCGGTGACGCACAGGGCATCGCCGGGGTGCTCCGCTACTGAGGCCGCCCTCTTCCGGGGTCTACCCTGCCGGGGATGATCCACGGAAGGGGAGAGCGGCACATGGGCGACCTGCTGGGCGTGGCGGTACTGGGTGCGGGACACATGGGTGCCGACCACATACGTCGTCTGGGCCACGGCGTGAGCGGGGCCAGGGTGGTGTCCGTGGCGGATCCCGACACGGATCGCGCCAAGGAGGCCACGCGCGGCATCGACGGCGCACGCGTGTACTCCGAACCGCAGGCGGCGCTCGACGCGCCCGGTGTCGAGGCCGTGCTGGTCGCCTCGCCCGGAGGGGCGCACGAGGAGGCGCTGCTGGCGGCCTTCGCGCGCGGGCTGCCGGTGCTGTGCGAGAAGCCGCTGGTGCCGGACGCGGCCGGGGCGCTGCGCGTGGTGGAGGCGGAGGCCCGGCTCGGGCGGCGGCTCGCGCAGGTGGGGTTCATGCGGCGGTACGACGCCGATTACGCGCGGCTGAAGTCCCTGCTGGACAGCGGGCGGCTGGGCCGGGCACTGATGCTGCACTGCACGCATCGCAACGTGTCCTCGCCGTCGCACTTCACCACGGACATGCTGATCAACAGCTCCGTCTCGCACGAGATCGACGCGGCCCGCTGGCTGCTGGGCCAGGAGCTGACCGCCGTGTCGGTGCTGCGCCCGCGGCCGTCCGGGAACGCCCCGGAGGACCTCCTCGACCCCCAGTTCGTCGTGTTCGAGACCTCGGGCGGCGCCCTGGTCGACGTCGAGGTCTTCGTCAACTGCGGCTTCGGGTACCAGGTGCGCTGCGAGGCGGTCTGCGAGGACGGCAGCGCCCGGATCGGCGACGGACACTCGATGCTCGTGACGCGTGCGGGGGTGGCGTACGAGGAGGTCGCGCAGGACTATCTGGTGCGGTTCGCGGACGCCTACGACCGGGAGGTGCAGTCCTGGGTCGACGCCACCCGGCAGGGGCGGGTCTCCGGGCCGTCCGTGTGGGACGGGTACGCGGCCTCGGCGGTGGCCGAGGCGGGGGTCCGGGCCCTGCACGAGGGTGTACGGCAGACCGTGGATCTCGCCCCGCGGCCGGGGCTGTACGAGGCCGGCGGCAACCACCCCCGGTAGCCGCACATATGCCCCACGAACGTACGCCTGAACGAAGGCGCGTGCGCCCCATGAGCCCCTCAAACCCCCTGCGCCACAGTCGACTTGGCCGGTCCGCGCACCCTCACCGGCCGGCCCGCCCCAGCGTTCCGCCAAGCCGCTGACATATGCCAGAAGCACCACCGTATCGTGTGTTGCCAAATCCCTTACAGGGCGTCGCGGGCTGTGCAACAGTCGTAACGGTCCTTCCGTAACCCTTGGTCGAGCCGTCCCGTATCGGAGCGCGTCATGCCACCCCATCTCTCCGCGGACCGCCCAGCCGCCGGGTCGCCCCGACGCGGCACGGTGGATGCGCTCATCTCGCAGACACGACAGCTGCGCGGAGAGGTGGACGCCGTACGGCGGGAGGCGCCGGAGGACGGATCGGACCCCGAAGGCCGGTGGCAGCGCGCACTGTGCGATCTCGCACTGCACCAACTCAGGGATCTGGACGAGCACTTGGGGCAGCTGCGGGACGGCCCTCCGGCCGTGCCCGCCGACGACCGTCCCGCGGACGCCGTCCCGACGGCCGCGCCCGCCGCACCGGGGGGCTCGCTGCTCAGCCGGGTGGGCAGCGCGGAGTGGAACCTCCTCACGGACGAGGCCAGTTGGTCCGGTGAGCTGTACCGGATCCTCGGCCGCGACCCCGCGGCCTCCGCACTGACCCTCGACGAGCTGCCCTCGCTGGTGCACGAGGAGGACCGGCCGCTGCTGACGGCGATGGTCACCGACTGTCTGGTCGACGGCAAGCCCATCGACGAGGAGTTCCGGATCGTGCGCCCCGGCGGTGAGGTCCGCACCGTGCACATGATGGGCGAGCCCGTGCTCGACGCCGACGGCACCACCGCCTCGATGTGGGCCGTGCTGCGGGACGTCAGCGCACTGCGCCGCACCCAGCGCACCGTGCACGAGACCCGTGACTCGCTGCGGCGCCAGCGCGCCCACACCGAGCGCCGGCTCGCGGTCGAGCTGCAGGAAGCCGTGCTGCCGCCCTCGCGCGGCTCCCTGCGGCTCTCGCGCCAGGGCCCCGGCACACTGGACCTGGCCGTCCGCCATCTGCCCTCTTCCGCGAGCCGACCGATCGGCGGCGACTGGTACGACGCACTGGAACTGCCCGACGGGGACACCCTGCTCAGCATCGGCGGCCTCACCGGACACGGGGTGACCGTGGCCTCCGGCATGGCGACGCTGATCGGTGCCTTGCGCGGTATGGCCGTCGCGGGCGCCGAGCCCGGCCCTCTGATGGGCTGGCTCAACCAGTTGCTCGACGCCTCCGTCCAGCCGGCCCTCGGCAGCGCGGTCTGCTGCCGCTACCGGCCCGCCACCCGCACCTTGAGCTGGGCACAGGCAGGACACCCCGCCCCGCTGCTGTTCCGCGGCGGGACGGGGTGTGTACTCGCAGCACCGGACGGCGTGCTGCTCGGGGCGACCTCGTCGGCCGCCTACGGGCAGGCCGAAGTGACCCTCCAGGCAGGCGACCTGCTGCTCCTGCACACCGACGGGCTGATCCCGCGGCACGGTGGCACGGCTGCCGTCCAAAGGCTGCTCGACCTGGCCCCGCGCCTCGGTGGAGCCCGCACGGCCCAGGACTGCGTACGGAGCGTCGTGGAGGAGTTCGGCGAGAGCGAGCGCGCGGACGACGCCTGTCTGCTCGTCGCCAGGGTCGTCTCCTGACGGACGAGACACACGAGTTCGTCACGAACGCACATGGACAGCGAAGACAAGCGGGACCTCAGGTCCGGCACCAACCGGCTCACACCGACGCGCTGTTGCCGCTCCTGGGCTTCGACAACCCCTTCGGAAGCGCCAGTTTGATCTCCTCACGCAGATCCTGGATCTTCGGGTAGCTGGCGTACTGCCCCGTGAGCCGGTACATCTCACGCAGCCGGTCCCAGGTACGCAACGAGGAGTTCGCGCCCATCGACGTCAGGGCCAGGCGTGCGTAGCGGTCGGCCTGTTCCGGGTCGTCGGCGATGAAGCAGGCGGACGCGAGCGAGATGTGGTCGAAGATCTTCGACCGCTCCCGGCCGGTCCCCCGCAGCTCCAGCGCCTCCTTGGCGTGCCGCTGGGCGATCAGGGCGGCGCCCGGCTCGTGTTCGGCGAGGGTGCGGTAGGCCAGGGCCTGCATGCCGTGCAGATCCGCCTCGTCGAACAGCTGCATCCAGCTGGGCGGCGGCACATCTCCCTTGTCGGAGACGAACAGGTCCTCCGCCTCGCCGAGGGTGCGCCGCATGGCCTGCCCCTTGCCCAGGGACGCCTGTGCCCAGGCCTCGATGGTGCAGAGCATGGCCTGGGTGCGCGGCAGCACCTGGTCGCCGGAGCCTGACTTGGCGAGCTGCATCAGATCGAGTGCGTCGTCGGGCCGGCCGAGGTGCACCATCTGGCGGGCGGCGCGGGAGAGCGCCTCCCCGGCGCGGGGCCGGTCGCCGCCCTCACGGGCCGCGTGGGCGGCGATGACGAAGTACTTCTGGGCCGTGGGTTCCAGGCCGATGTCGTGGGACATCCAGCCCGCGAGGACGGCGAGGTTGGCGGCGACGCCCCACAGGCGCCGCTGCAGATGGTCGGGGTGGTGGTAGGAGAGCATGCCTCCCACCTCGTTGAGCTGCCCCACGACGGCCTTGCGCTGCAACCCGCCACCGCGGGACGCGTCCCAGGCCCGGAACACCTCGACCGAGCGCTCCAGCTCCTCGACCTCCTGCGACCCGATGGGGGCGGCCTCATAGCGGTCGAACCCGGCGGGGTCGGCGTGCAGGGGATCGTCGTAGCGGGGGGCGTCGGCCGCGAGAGCCGGATCGGTGTGCAGCCAGTCGTGCATGGCGCTGCTGAGTGCGGAGCCTGCGGCGAGCGCGGCGCCCGCGCTCACCAAGCCGCGTCGGTTGAGCATGAGGTCCATTCCCGTGAATTCGGTGAGGACCGCGGCTGTCCGCTCGGGCGCCCATGGAACTCCGTCGGGGTGCTGCGCATGCCCGTCGTCACGCCGTCTCCCCACGCGCCCGTGCCGGACCAGACCGAGGTCCTCGATGGTCACGACACGGCCGAGTCGCTCGGTGAACAGCGCTGCCAGCACCCGCGGAACCGGATCGCGCGGGATCTCTCCCATGTCGATCCAACGCCGCACCCGCGAGGTGTCGGTCGCCAGCTGGGGGTGGCCCATGGCCGCCGCCTGCCGGTTGACCATCCTCGCGAGTTCGCCCTTGGACCAGCCGGCCAGGCCGAACAGGTCCGAGAGGCGGGTGTTGGGTTGTCCGCTCACGTCAAGCCCCCAGGTTCTCGGCTGAGTTGACAGTAGCCCTCCGTCAGTTGCTTGTGGACTATTCGCCATGGTTCGCCAGGGTGCGCCAGATGGTGTGCCACGGGGCGACGGGTGTCAGGTAGGAACGCGCCACCCCGACCCGGTCGCCGCACGGGCATTCCCCAGGGTGCACCCACGACGGCCGAGCCGGGTGGCGCGGAATTCGCAGGCACACGAAGGGATCTGTATCACCCATGTACGCAGCATCGTCCTCCGTGTCCGCCCCGCCCCGGCCGCTGCGCCCCCGCCCGGGCGGCGGCGGCCCCTACCTCGAACCCGCGCGGCCGACGGCCCCGGTGCTCGGTGCCGGCCGTACGCGCCGCGTCCCGGGCGCCGGCGCCCAGCCGCTCAGCGGCAGAATCGACCTGTCCGGCCCCCAGGGCGCCCAGTTGCGCACGGCGATCGCTTCGGTGCACCGCATCTGCCCGGAGTTCGCTCCGGTCCAGGTGCTGCGCCGTAGCGGGCGGTCCGTGCTCCTCATCGGCACGACCGGGCGCACCACGGCGGTCGCCAAGTGTTTACTGGACCACTCACCCATCTGGTCCGAGCGCATCCGGCACGAAATAGCGTCGTACCGGGCGTTCGTCAGGCACCGGCCCCCGGTACGGGTGCCCCGCCTGATCGCAGCGGACCCGGACAACTGCACCCTGGTGATCGAGCGGATGCCGGGCCGGGTGGCGGCGCTGCAACGGCATCCCGTGGAGGCACCGCCGCGCACGGACATCCGCACCGCGCTGGGCGCGATCTGCCGGCTGAACGCATGGCGTCCCCCGGCCGGCACGTTCGACGCCCCGCTCGACTATCCGGAGCGCATCGCGCGCTTCCATGAGCTGGGGCTGCTCACGGACCGGGACATGGGCGATCTGCAGAAGCTGCTGCACGACATCGCCCACTCGGCGGGCCGGCAGGGCATGGGCCAGTTCTGTCACGGCGACGCGCTGCTGTCGAACATGCTGCTCTCACCGGCTGGCCCGGTGCTCGTGGACTGGGAGCACGCGGGCTGGTACCTGCCCGGGTACGACCTGGCGACGCTGTGGGCGGTCCTCGGAGACGCCCCCGTGGCCCGGCGCCAGATCAGCCAGATCGCGCAGTCGGCGGGTCCGGCCTCGCGCGACGCCTTCCTGGTGAACCTGATGCTGGTCCTGACCCGGGAGATCCGCACCTACGAGACGGCCGTGCAGCGTTCGATGCACGACACGGCCCCGGCGGCACCGGGAGTGGCCCCCCAGGGTGCCGCGCCGTCCGGCGAGGAGCAGCGGCTGCTGCTGAGGCGGCTGCACGACGACTGCCAGTTGGCCCGCCGGGCCGTGCGAGCGGCGGTCGGCACTCGCTGAGGGGGATGACGGTCCGCGGTGGGCGTGCGCGACAGCGCCGTACCGCGGACCCTCGTCGTTCCCGGACCCTCCTGCCGCCTGACGGGTGTGCACCGTTCGGGTCATTGGTCCACTCCACTGACGCCCCGCAGGCTGCGTCCCCACCATGAGGAAACCTCTCGCCACCGCTGCTGACATGGGAAATCGCCCTGGTCCTGGCGTGATTGACGGATCGTCGGAGAGCCGGTACCACTGACGCACGTTCGGCCCCCGCACGCCCCAGAGCGCCCGACCGTCCCAGGAGGCTGCATTGCGAGGTTCCGTCACCGACCACGACTCCCCCGCCTGGCACAGACGCGCCCTCAGGACAGCGGGCGCCGTCGCCTCGACGGCGCTGCTGCTGCCGCTGCTGGGCGCCGCCCCGGCCCCCGGACCCGCCGCCCCGGCCGGGCTGCAGGGCGCGTTCGCCGCCGCGGCCGACACGTACCACGTACCGCCGAGTGTGCTTCTCGGCGTCTCGTATCTGCAGTCCCGCTGGGACGCCCACGGCGGCGCGCCAAGCGTATCGGGGGGTTACGGCCCCATGCATCTGACCGACGTCCGCACCGCGCTCGCCCAGGCCGCACACCACAGCGAGGGTACGGAGGACGCCCGGGGCGACCAGGCCCGCGCCGCGCTGCTGCCGACGACGAAGGTGCCCGCGGCCGCCGAGCTGCCCGCCCGGCTCAAGACCCTGCCCAGGGCGGCCGAGCTGACCGGTATCCCGGCCGCCCGGCTGCGCACCGACCCGGCCGCGAACATCGCGGGCGGTGCCGCGCTGCTGGCCGCGGCGCAGAGGCAGTTGGGCGAGCCGTTCAGCGACGATCCGGCGGACTGGTACGGCGCGGTGGCCGAGTTCTCGTCCGCGGACGACCGGGCCACGGCGGCGGCGTACGCGGACGACGTCTTCTCCGTACTGCGCACCGGCGAGCGGCGCACCACGGACATGGGCCAGAGCGTCACGCTCACCGCTCGGCCGGGCCTGGCCCCCGACACCGCACAGCTCGGACGGACCGGACTGCGCACGGCCGACCCCGGCGAGACCGAGTGCCCGAGACTCGTCTCCTGCGAGTGGATCCCGGCACCGTACGAGCAGTTCGGCGACAACGACTACGGCAACCACGATCTGGGCGACCGGCCGGTGTCCCAGAGCATCAAGTACATCGTCGTCCATGACACCGAAGGTCAGTGGGACGGCGTGATGAAGCTGATCCAGGACCCCACGTATGTGTCCTGGAACTACACCGTGCGCTCCACGGACGGCCTGATCGCCCAGCATGTGAAGGCGCAGGACGTGGCCTGGCACGCGGGCAACTGGTACGTCAACGCCAAGTCGGTCGGCATCGAGCACGAGGGTTTCCTCGCCGCCCCGGACGCCTGGTACACGGAGGCGATGTACCGGGCGTCCGCCCGGCTGGTGCGGTATCTCGCCGGGAAGTACGGCATCCCGCTGGACCGGCAGCACATCCTCGGGCACGACAACGTTCCGGGCCCGACGACCTCGACGATCCCCGGCATGCACACGGACCCGGGCCCGTACTGGGACTGGCGGCACTACTTCGAGCTGCTCGGCAGGCCGTTCCACACCACGGCGGACCTCCGGGGCGGCCTGGTCACGATCCTGCCGGACTACACCGCGAACCAGCCCGTCTACACGGGCTGCACCACCCCGGGCGCGCCGTGTCCGGCGCACGGTTCCGGCGAAGTGCGCCTGTACAGCGCGCCGGACGAGACCGCGCCGCTGATCAAGGACATCGGGCTGTATCCCCAGGGGAACGACTCGACGATCGACGTGAACGACGTGGGCTCACGGGTCTCCACCGGACAGCGGTACGCGGTCGCCGGCCGTGACGGGGACTGGACGGCGATCTGGTACCTGGGACAGAAGGCCTGGTTCCACAACCCGCGGGGGCAGCGGACCGCGGTGAACGCGTCCGGTCTCGTGGTGACGCCGAGGGCCGGCCTCGCCGACATCCCGGTCTACGGCCGGGCGTACCCGGAGAAGGAGGCGTACCCGGCGGGGGTGCCCGTGCAGCCGGTGTCACCGCTGCCGTATCGCCTGCCGGCGGGCCAGCGGTATGTGATCGGCGACCGGGTACCGGGCGAGTACTACTACTCGGTCACCTTCACCCCGGACTCGCATCGGGTCGTCGTCGGCAAGGACCTGTACTACGAGATCCAGTTCGGTCACCGGGTGGAGTTCGTCCGGGCGGCGGACGTCCAGGTGGAGCGGTCGGGCGCGTAGCCGCCGGACACGCGGCCGGTCGTACGCCGAAGGGCCGGACCCGCCGCCTGCGGGTCCGGCCCTTCGTATGCCGGTCAGTCCTGCCGGAACAGCTCCGCGGGCAGGGGCTTCAGCAGCGCGTACAGATCGTCGGTGATCGGGCGGTCCCAGGCCGCGATGGTCACGAGCACGTTGTCGCTGCGGTCGAACTGGACGCAGGAGATCCGGCTCTCGGAGAGCTTGAGGCGGCGGACGATGAGGAGGTTGTCGCCCTGCATCACAGGGATGTCCTCGGTCCCGACGACCGTGACCTCCTCGTCGTTCCCCAGCGCGACCAGGAGCTGGGTCGCCTCGAAGGGGATCTCGCCCTCATCGACGTCGCGCGCCGGGGAGCCCTCCGGCAGATTGCCGATGATCATCGCGGTGCCGCGGCCGCCGAACAGGTCGTACCGCAGGAAGACGCCCTGGCAGCTGCCGTCGGGGGCGGGCAGCAGACCGGCACCGAGGTTGCCCGGCCAGTCACCCGGGTCCATGGCCAGTACGTCGAAGTCGGGCCCGGCGGGGGTGGCGCTGCGGCGGCGGAGGAAGGACATGCCGCAATGGTACGTGCCCGAGCGAAGAGCCGGGCCCTGGGTCCGACCCCGTGGAGAGCCGGTCGTCCGCCGTCGCGTACGCGACTCGGTGGCGGCTTCGTCGGCCGATGTTCGTGTAATTGGGGGAGCGGTCGGCAATGAGAAGGAGACCCCGTCATCGACGAAGAAGGCACGCGGATCTCGTAGGACTCTCGTCGTCGCCGTCGGTCGACCGGCTTCACGACAGAGGTTCGGGCAGAGGTGAGCGGGCCGTACTGTGACCGGTTCCGCACGGTGAACGGTTGCTGCGGTCAGCCGTCGGTGTGGGCGGCGTCCGCCGAGGGCGGGATCACCGCGACCGGGCACGCCGCGTGCAGCAGGACAGCCTGGGTCACCGAGCCGATCATGCGGGCGGGTGCCAGAAGGCGGCGGCGGTGACGGCCCACGGCGACGAGTTCCGCGCCCCTGGAAGCCGCGACGAGATGGCCCGCCGCGTCCCCGGGCGGGGTCGACAGATCGACATGGACATCCGGGTGCCGCTCCCGGTGGACGGCGAGGAGCCCCATGGCCTGGGTCCGGATCTCGTCCTCGACCGCGTTCTCGTCGACGGCCGGGGGCATGAGTTCACCGGGCGCAGGCCAGAGCTGCACCGGCGGCCACGGGTACACGGCGATCACGTGCAGGCGGGCGCCTCGGCGGTCCGCCTCCGCGAAGGCGAAGGCGACGGTGGCCTCCGCGGGGCTGTCGATGTGCAGACCCACGACCACCCGTGGCCCCGGGGCCGGGGGCGGGACCTCGTGCACCTCGCGTCCCGGGCGTGGCACGACGACCACCGGGCAGGCGGCATCGCGGGCCGCCGCGAGGCTGTTGGAGCCGAGCAGCAGGCTGGCGAAGCCCCCGCGGCCGCGCGAGCCGAGCACCATCAACTGGGCGTCGGCGCCCAGTTCGGGCAGGACCGCGACCGTGGGGCCCTCCGGGGCCAGGTACTTCACGACCGATCGCTCGGCCCGGCTCTCGACGAGGCTCCGTGCCTGGTCGAGCACGGAGTCCTGGCCCGGCTCCGGGGGGCCCGCCACAAGCACGTCGGGCTGCCCCCAGGGCGCGTACTGCCGTACATGGACCACATGCAGCGTCGCCTCGCGCAGCCGGGCCGCGGTCAGCGCCCAGTCCAGGGCGCGCAGGCTGTCGTCCGACCCGTCGACGGCCGCGACGACCGGCAGGGTGCTCATGGAATCTCGCCTCCGGCACACAGCTGTGATCGTTCCGGGGCCAGCCTGGCGCACAGGGCGGCCCCGGGACGGTTTCCACGGCCGCGTGTCCGTGAATTGCGGACCGGGCGGCGGCTGCCGTCGGCGGCGGGACTCAGGTGAGGTCGAACTCTCCCTCTCGCGCCCCTGACACGAACGCACCCCACTCCGCGGGGGTGAAGATCAGAGACGGGCTCTCGGGACGGCCGCTGTTGCGCATCGCGATGAAGCCTTCGACGAAGGCGATCTGGACATCTCCTTGCCCACGGCTGCCGGAATGCCAGTCGGCGTTGGTCAGATCCAGCTCCGGCTTGTCCCAGCCCGCGAGCGGCTGCTGCTGGGTGGTGCTCTCGGCCACGTCCGTGCTCCTCCCGATTCGTCGTCCGCGGCCAGCCTAGCGATCGTGTCCCCCTGCCGACAGAGCGTGTGGACGGATGGCCTCAGGAGGTGGGCGGCCGGTCGCCGACCAGCCACATGGAGAAGAACTGCGACCCCCCGCCGTAGGCATGCCCGAGCACTCGGTGTGCGCCCTCCACCTGGTGTTCTCCGGCCTGGCCGCGTACCTGGAGGGCCGCCTCGGCGAAGCGGATCATGCCGGAGGCCCCGATGGGATTCGTGGAGAGGACCCCACCGGACATGTTGACGGGCAGGTCCCCGTCGAGCTCGGTGACTCCCGACTCGGTGAGCTTCCAGCCCTCGCCCTCCTCGGCGAAACCGAGGTTCTCCAGCCACATCGGCTCGTACCAGGAGAACGGCACGTACATCTCCACCGCGTCGATGTCGCGGCGCGGGTCGGCGACGCCCGCCTGCCGGTAGACGTCGGCGGCGCAGTCCTTTCCGGCCTGCGGTGACACGAAGTCCTTGCCCGCGAAGAGGGTCGGCTCGCTGCGCATCGCGCCGCCGAGCAGCCACGCGGGGGGCCGGGGCGAACGGGCCGCTCCGGCGCGGTCGGTGAGCACCATGGCGCAGGCGCCGTCGGAGGACGGGCAGGTCTCCGAGTAGCGGATCGGGTCCCACAACATGGGTGAGGACTGCACCTTCTCCAAGGTGATGTCGTGCTCGTGGAGGTGTGCGTACGGGTTCTTGAGCGCGTTGCGCCGGTCCTTGTAGGCGACCAGGGAGCCGACGGTGTCGGGGGCGCCGCTGCGTCGCATGTACGCACGCACGTGCGGGGCGAAGAAGCCGCCGGCGCCGGCCAGCAGCGGCTGCTGGAAGGGGATCGGCAGGGACAGTCCCCACATGGCGTTGGACTCGGACTGCTTCTCGTACGCGAGCGTCAGCACCGTGCCGTGCACGCGGGCCGCGACGAGGTTCGCGGCGACGAGTGTGGTGGAGCCGCCGACCGATCCGGCCGTGTGCACCCGGAGGACGGGCTTGCCGACCGCGCCGAGGGCGTCGGCGAGATACAGCTCCGGCATCATGACGCCCTCGAAGAAGTCGGGGGCCTTGCCGATGACCACGGCGTCGATGTCGGACCAGGTCAACTCGGCGTCGTCCAGGGACCGTAGGGCCGCCTCCCGGACGAGCCCGGCGATCGACACGTCCCGGCGTGCCGCGACATGCCGGGTCTGACCGATACCGGTGACGGCCACGGGCTCCTTGCTCATCGCGGGTCTCCTTCGAGTACGGCGACCAGGTTCTGCTGCAGGCACGGGCCGGACGTGGCGTGGGCGAGGGCGCGGTCGGAGTCGCCGCGCTGGATACGGGCGGCGGCCTCGCCGATGCGGATCAGTCCGGCGGCCATCATCGGGTTGGCGGCGAGGGGTCCCCCCGAGGGGTTGACCGTGACGTCCGGGCCGAGCCGCAGCGCCTTGCGCAGGATCACCTGCTGCGCGGTGAAAGGCGCGTGCAACTCGGCGGTGTCGACCGGCCGTTCGAAGGCACCGGCCCGCTCGGCGGCGCGTCGTGCGGACGGCGAGGCGGTCAGGTCGCGCGATCCGGGCGCATGGGCCTCGACGCGGTGGTCGATGCCCCGGATCCAGGCGGGCCGCCGGCACAGCTCGCGGGCCCGTTCGCCGGCCGCGAGGATCACGGCGGCGGCGCCGTCGCCGATCGGCGGGCAGTCCCCGGTGCGCAGGGGCCGTACGACATAGTCCCCGTGCGGCACCGAACCGCTCAGCTGGGCGTGCGGGTTGGCGGTGGCGGCGCGGCGGTCCCGGGCGGCGATCCCGGCGAGCGCGGTCTCGTCGGTCTCGCCCGCGTCGATGAGCGCCTGGGTCTGCAGGGCGGCGAGCGCCACCGAGTCCGGCCACAGCGGTGCCAGGTAGTAGGGGTCGAGCTGGCGGGTGAGGACGTCGCGCAGGGAGCCGGGTGACGACTTGCCGTACGCGTAGACGAGCGCGGTGTCGGCATCGCCCGTGAGCAGTTTGGTCCAGGCCTCGTACAGCGCCCACGCGCCGTCCATCTCGACATGGGACTCGGAAATCGGCGGCCAGGCGCCCACTCCGTCGAGAGCGAGTGTGAAGGAGAAGGCTCGGCCCGCGAGATAGTCGCTGGAGCCGGAGCAGGTGAAGTCGATGTCGGCGGTCTTCAGGCCGGTCCGGTCGAGGACGTCGTGCAGGACCGGCATGAGCATCTCCACCTCGGAGAGCTCGTCGCTGGTGCGCCGGTGGTCGGTCTGGGCGAAGGCGACCACGGCGATCTCCCGGCTGTTCGGGGTGCCTTCGCGTGTCACAGCAGCTCCTTGTAGGTGTCGTAGTCCGCGTCGGGTTCGCCGGTCGGCCGGTAGTGGTCGGGGTAGCGGGCCCCTTCGGTCCATACGGGCTCGACGCGCAGGCCCATGCGCACCTGGTCGTAGGGGATGCCGCCGATGCGTCCGTGCAGCGCGAGGTCGGCGCCGTCGAGCGCGATGTGGGCGTAGACGTAGGGCACCTCGATGTCGAGGTTCTTCGCTTTGATGTTGACGATGCAGTAGGTGGTGACGGTGCCGCGGGGCCCCACCTCGACCTGTTCGGCGGTGGCGACGCCGCAGGTGGGGCAGGCGCCCCTCGGCGGGACGTACACCTTGCGGCAGGAGGGGCAGCGTTCGCCGACGGTGCGCTGTCCGGACAGGGCGTCGATGTAGGCGGACTGGGCGCGGCCGGGCGAGTAGGTGTAGTCGAGGCGGGCGGGGGCGACGATGCCGGTCACGGGGTTCTCGAACGTGCCGGGGCGGCCGGCCGGTTCGGCGGGGCCGCCGTCGTACGGCTCGAAGCAGGCGATGTCGGTGATGGCGCCGTGGCGTGCGGCGGCCCAGCGGATGCGGACCCGCATTCCGGTGCGGACGGCGTCGGGTCCGGGGGCGTCCAGGGCGTGCAGGAGGGCGGTGTCGGCCCCGTCGAGCCGGACCAGGACCCAGGCGAAAGGGGTGTCGAGGGGCTGGCCGCGCCGTGGCGCGTGGTTCCAGGCCCAGGTGGTGACGGTGCCGGTGGGGGCGACCTCGACGAGGTCACGGAGTTCCGCTGCGGTGACGGGGTCGTACTCGACCGGTGGCACCAGGGTGCGGCCGTCGCCGGTCCGCACTCCCAGCACGACGCCTTCCCGCAGGCCGGTGAGAAAGGCGCTCTGCACGGGGCCGAGGGAGCGCGTGAAGGGGAACTCGACGACGAGGGGGGCTTTGCGGACTGAGGGCATCCGGGGGTCTCCTTGGGTTGCCGCTGGGGTCTGCCGCCGGTCAGGCGCGCCTGTAGACGGGCGGGCGTTTCTCCGTGAAGGCGCGGGCGCCCTCCTTGGCGTCCTCGGTGTCGAAGACCGGCCATCCGCGCTTGAGTTCGGCGGCGAGCCCCTCGGTCTCCGTCAGCTCGGCGGCCTCGTAGACGGACGCCTTGACGGCCTCGACGGCGAGGGGCCCGCAGGCGTTGATCCGCTCGGCGATCTCCAGGGCCGTCTCCAGGGCACTGCCGTCGGGCACGACATGGCCGACCAGTCCGATGGCGGCGGCCTCGGACGCCGAGTACGGGCGCCCGGTGAGCAGCATCTCCAGGGCGTGGGTGCGCGGGATCTGGCGGGGGAGGCGGACCGTGGAGCCGCCGATGGGGAACAGCCCGCGCCTGACCTCGAAGAGCCCGAAGGTGGCGGACTCGCCGGCCACCCGGATGTCAGTCCCCTGGAGGATCTCGGTGCCGCCCGCGACGCAGGGGCCCTCGACGGCGGCGACGACCGGTTTGCGGGGGCGATAGTGGCGCAGCATCGCCTTCCAGTGCAGATCCGGGTCGGCGGTGAGCCGGTCCCGGTACCGCTGTCCCTCCATCCCCCGGCCGGCCAGGGCCTTCAGGTCCATGCCGGCGCAGAAGGAGCCGCCGGCGCCGGTGAGCACGATCGAGCGGACCCGGTCGTCCCCGTCGGCCTCGATCCAGCCGTCGTAGAGCCCCACCAGCATCGGCAACGAGAGCGCGTTCTTGGCCTGTGGCCTGTTGAGCGTGAGCACGAGTGTGGCGCCTTCGCGCTGCACAGTGAGGTGTTCCGTCCCGCTCATCGCTTCCTCCCGTCTCCGGAACGAGAACAGGTTGCAGGAGGCGCGCGACGAGGACAAGCCTTTTCTGACACCTAGTCAGGTTTCTTGTCCACGGGCCTTCACAGGTGCGTCCGCCTTTGCTCTGATGACCGGCGAACCGACGGACGCGACCTACCTCGCCGAGCGTCGCCGGGGACAGGAGGAACGGTGGAGTACAACCTTGCCGACCTGTTCGAGTCGGTCGTCGACGTGGTCCCGCACCGTGAGGCGCTCGTCTACGTCGACCACCCGGGCACCGGAGCGGAGCGCCGGCTCACCTATGCGGACCTGGACGCGGCGGCCAACCGCATCGGGCACCATCTGCTCGATGCCGGGATACGGCCCGGGGAGCATCTCGGGCTGCATCTGTACAACGGCGTGGAGTATCTGCAGACGGTGCTGGGCTGCCTGAAGGCACGCATCGTGCCGGTCAATGTCAACTACCGCTATGTGGAGGAGGAGTTGGTCTACCTCTACCGGGACGCCGACCTGGTTGCGCTGGCCTTCGACGCGGAGTTCGCCGACCGGGTCGCGGCGGCGCTGCCGCAGGTCCCCGGGCTGCGGCGGATGCTGCGGGTGGGGGCCGCCGCGCCGGGCGCCGCCCCGCTGCCCGCCCTGGACTTCACCGAGGCCGAGGCGGCCGGATCGCCGAGGCGCGGGTTCCCGGCCCGGTCGGGAGACGACCAGTTCATCATCTACACCGGCGGCACGACCGGGATGCCGAAGGGTGTGATGTGGCGCCAGGAGGACCTGTTCTTCTCCGGGCTCGGCGGCGGCGCTCCGACCGGCCGGCCGGTGCGCACACCGGCGGAGCTGGCCGAGCGGGTCGCGGCCGGCAGGGAAGGCATCACCTTCTTCCCGACTCCCCCGCTCATGCACGGCACCTCCACCCTCACGGCGTTCATCGGCTTCAACTTCGGCCAGCGGGTCGTGCTGCACCGCAAGTTCGTCCCGGTGGAGGTCCTGCGGACCGTGGAGCGGGAGAGGGTCAGCAGCATGTCGCTGGTGGGCGACGCGATGCTGCTGCCGCTGATCGACGCGCTGAGCGGACCCATGAAGGGGACGGACTGCTCGTCGCTGTTCAGCGTGTCGTCGTCCGGGGCGATCATGTCGGAGACCGTGCGCGCCCGGTTCCAGGAACTCGTGCCGAACGCCCTCCTGCTGAACAACTTCGGCTCCTCGGAGTCGGGCTTCAACGGCACCGCGACCGACGACTCGGGCCCGGAGCGGGGCTTCAGGATCCGAGTCAACTCCCGTACGCGGGTGGTGGATCCGGTCACCCGGGAACCGGTCGCGGCGGGACAGCCGGGCCGCATCGCGCAGCGGGGACATGTGCCCCTCGGGTACTACAACGACCCGGCGAAGACCGCGGAGACGTTCTTCCGGAAGGACGGCGAGCGGTGGGTGCTGCTCGGTGACATGGCGACGGTCGACGAGGAGGGCGTCGTCACGGTCCTCGGCCGCGGCTCGCAGTGCATCAACACCGGCGGCGAGAAGGTGTACCCGGAGGAGGTCGAACAGGCCCTCAAGGCGCATCCGGACGTGTACGACGCACTGGTCGCGGGGGTGCCGGACGCGACCTGGGGCAACCGCGTGGCGGCGGTGGTGCAACTGCGCGAGGGCGCGCCACGGCTGTCCCTGGAGGAGGTCCAGGCCCACTGCCGGTCACGTCTGGCGGGCTACAAGGTCCCCCGTCAGCTGGTGCTCACCGACACCGTGCGCCGTTCGCCCAGCGGCAAGGCGGACTACCGCTGGGCCAGGGAGGTGGCGGCGGAGGCCGGCTGAGCCCCGGCGGAAGCGGCGCCCGGCCGCCGCCACGGGACCGCCCCCGTCATCCGGTGAAGAAGTCGCCGACCCGGGCGGTGAACCGCTCCGGATCGTCCAGCCACGGGTAGTGGCCCCCGCCGGGCTGCACGAAGAACTCGGCGTGCGGGACGAAGTCGGCCACGCGACGGGCGAGTTCGGGGGTGGGGCCGCCGTCGGCCCCGCCCGCGTACACGAGGACCGGCGCGGTCAGACCGGCGAGGGCCACGCCGGTCGCGGGCGGATCGTAGGCGCCCTCGGAGTGGTAGACGTCGGCCGCCGCCTCGTTGGTCTGCTCCTCGTCGGCCGCCGCGTGGGCCTCGGCCACCGCGTCCCAGCGCCCGTAGAAGAACGGTACGAAGACGGGGTCGTACTCGCCCTCTCCCGACAGCCATGCCCGGAACGCCGGGAAGGCGTCCTCGAACCAGGGCTCGTCCTTGCGCAGCCGGGCCGCCGCGAGCCGCTGCTCGGGGGTGGCGCGCATCCCGAGGGCCCACGGGATCGCGGTGATCAGGGCCAGCCGGAAGACGCGCTCGGGGTACCGCGCCGCGTAGCGCAGGGCGAGGCTCCCGCCCGCCGAGTGCGCCAGGATGTCCATGCGCTCCAGTCCGAGATGCGTACGGAGCGCCTCCACGTCGTCGACGAGCCGGTCGCAACGGTACGTCCCGGGGTCCGCCGGCGTCGCGGAGTCACCGGTCCCGCGCAGATCGAGCAGCACCAGCCGGCGCCGGGCGGCGAGACCGCCGAGGTCCCCGAGATAGGCGGACGCCCGCATGGGCCCACCGGGCAGCACGACGAGCGGCTCGCCCTCTCCCCGCAGGTGATACGTGAGTCTGGTCCCGTCGTACGCGTCGAAGATCGGCATGTCCCGATCATGGTGGCGGGGCACGCCCGGGGGCAATGCGGTTTCCGGAGCACGTTTCCGGCGCGGACCTGCCGCCGGAAAATTCGAACGGGCCTCTTGTCTTCGGGCCGACGAACTGAATTACTGATCCCCACAAGATCCGACCGAATGATCGGTCGCCCGGAATGGTGCGATTGACGAGGGAGACGCCCTCATGGCGAACGCGCACGACCTGCTGGACGCGGGGGAACGGCTCGATCCGGAGGCGCTGCGGGACCTGCAGCTGGAGCGGCTTCGGGCCTCGCTGCGGCACGCATACGCGCACGTCCCCTTCTACCGGGACGCCTTCGACAAGGCGGGCGTCCACCCGGACGACTGCCGGACGCTCGCCGATCTCTCCCGCTTCCCGTTCACCGTGAAGGCCGATCTTCGGGAGAACTACCCGTACGGGATGTTCGCCGTGCCCCGCGAGCGGATCCGGCGGCTCCACGCCTCCAGCGGCACCACCGGGCACCCCACCGTCGTCGGATACACCGACGGCGACCTGTCGCTGTGGGCTGACATGGTGGCCCGGTCGATCCGCGCGGCGGGCGGACGCCCCGGCGACACGGTGCACGTGGCGTACGGCTACGGCCTGTTCACCGGCGGCCTCGGCGCCCACTACGGCGCCGAACGCCTCGGCTGTACGGTGATCCCCGCCTCCGGCGGCATGACGGCACGCCAGGTGCAGCTGATCCAGGATCTGCGGCCGGGCGTCATCATGGTGACCCCGTCGTACATGCTGACCCTCCTCGACGAGTTCGAGCGCCAGGGCGTCGACCCGCGCACCACGTCCCTGCGTGTCGGGATCTTCGGCGCCGAGCCGTGGACCGAGGAGATGCGGCGCGAGATCGAGGAGCGGTTCGCGATCGACGCCGTGGACATCTACGGGCTGTCGGAGGTGATCGGCCCGGGCGTGGCGCAGGAGTGCGTCGAGACCAAGGACGGCCTGCATGTGTGGGAGGACCACTTCTACCCCGAGATCGTCGACCCCCTCACCGGCGAGGTGCTGACCGACGGCGAGGAGGGCGAGCTGGTGTTCACCTCCCTCACCAAGGAGGCCATGCCCGTCATCCGCTATCGGACCCGGGACCTGACCCGCCTGCTGCCCGGCACGGCCCGGCCCTTCCGCCGCATGGAGAAGATCACCGGCCGCAGCGACGACATGGTCATCCTGCGCGGGGTCAACCTCTTCCCCACCCAGATCGAGGAGATCGTGCTGCGCACCCCCGGCGTGGCGCCGCACTTCCAGCTCCGGCTGACCCGCGAGGGGCGGCTCGACGCGCTGACGGTGCGGGCCGAGGCCCGGGCCGGCGCCACCCCCGAACAGCGCGACGCGGCGGCGCTCACCATCGCCGCGGCCGTGAAGGACGGGATCGGCGTCTCGGTCGGCGTGGAGATCGTCGAGCCGGAGTCGCTGGAGCGGTCGGTGGGGAAGATCCGGCGGATCGTGGATCTGCGGCGCTGAGCCGTCTCAGGCGCGTGCGAAGCGCTCCCGCAGCGCCCGCTTGAGGATCTTCCCGCTGGCGTTGCGGGGCAGCTCGTCCACGAACAGCACCCGCTTGGGGGCCTTGAAGGGGGCGAGCCGCTCGCGCACATGCGCGAGGAGTTCGCTCTCGGTCACCTCGCCGCGCGGCACGACGACAGCGGTGACCGCCTCGATCCACCGCTCGTCGGGCAGACCGATCACCGCGACCTCGGCGACCCGCTCATGGGTGTACAGGGCGTCCTCGACCTGCCGCGAGGCGATCAGCACGCCACCGGAGTTGATGACGTCCTTGACCCGGTCGACGATCGTGAAGTAGCCGTCGGCGTCCCGCACGGCGAGATCGCCGGAGTGGAACCAGCCGTCCCGGAAGGCCTCGGCGGTCTCCTCGGGCTTGTCCCAGTACCCCTCGCACAGCTGCGGTGACCGGTAGACGATCTCGCCACGCTCCCCGTCGGGCACGTCGTTGCCGGACTCGTCGACCAGCTTCGCCTCCACGAACAGCACGGGGCGCCCGCAGGAGTCCATCCGCCCCTTGTGCTCATGAGGCGCGAGGACCATGGCCAGCGGACCGATCTCGCTCTGCCCGAAGCAGTTGTAGAACGCGAGCTTCGGCAGCCGTTCCCGAAGCCGCTCCAGGACGGGCACGGGCATGATCGAGGCGCCGTAGTACGCCTTGCGCAGCCCGCTCAGGTCGCGCGTGGCGAAGTCGGGGCGGCCCGCGAGACCGATCCACACGGTGGGCGGCGCGAACAGGCTGTCCGCGTCGCCGGTCTCGATCAGGTCGAAGAGCCGGTCGCCGTCGGGGGCGTCCAGGATGATGTTCGTCGCGCCGACGGCGAGAGAGGGCAGCAGGAAGACGTGCATCTGCGCCGAGTGGTAGAGCGGCAGCGCGTGCACGGGCCGGTCGCCCGCGCTCAGGTCGAGTGCGGTGATCGCGCTGAGGTACTCGTGCACCAGCGCTCGGTGCGTCATCGTCGCGCCCTTGGGAAGGGCGGTCGTGCCGGACGTGTAGAGCAGCTGCACCAGGTCCTCGCCGCGCGGTTCCTCGCCGTCGTACGGCTCGGTCTCCGCGAGGCGGGCGAGCAGGGAGTCGTCCGCGTTCCGCAGCGGCTGTACGCGTACGCGCTCGGGAAGGTTTCCGGCGAGGTCGGGATCGGCGAGGACCAGGGCGCAGCCCGACTGCTCGACGAGGTAGGCGAGGTCGTCGCCGGTGAGGTTCTGGTTGACCGGCACATGCACCAGTCCGGCGCGGGCGCAGGCCAGGAAGCCGATCAGATACGCGTCGGAGTTGTGACCGTAGGCGCCGACCCGGTCACCGGGGGCGAGTCCGCTCTCGCGCAGGACGCGGGCGGCCCGGGAGACGGCGTCGTCGAGTTCGGCGTAGGTCCACGACCGGTCGTCGTAGCGGATCGCGACCCGCTCCGGGGTGCGCCGGGCGCTGCGCCGCAGTGTGCCGTCGACCGTGACGCTTCGTCCCGCCGTCATGTACCGCCCCTTCGTCCCGACTTGCTCCTGCCGCGATCCTCGTGGCGTCACGCGACGCGGGTCAAGCCCGTCGTGGCCGTCAGGGGGCGAGTCCGAGGTACCGCAGATAGGCGTGCAGGACCGCGGACGCCTGCAGTCGCTTCAGGCTGCGGCGGTGGAGGTCCCGTTCCCGATGGGTCAGTTCTTGGAGGACGCGGTCGGGACTGCCGCTCGTGCGCAGTTCCTCCAGGACCGCGCCGATGGTGTCGAGCGGGTGGTGGGCCCGGCGCAGCAGCGCGGCGATGTGTGCGGCGACCTGCTCGGTAAGGGGGTAGACACGGTATCCGGTGGAGGGCTCCCGCTCCGGCCGCAGCAGACCTCGGCTCTCCCAGAGCCTGAGTACGGGTGGCTTGACGCCCACGGCGCGGGCCACCTGACCGATGCGCGGACGGCGGTGCCCGGTGGCCGGGTGGCTGGGCCGGTCCGTCACGACGGACTTCAGGGCGTCGCGGACCGCCGCCAGTTCGCCGCGCTCCCGGTGCAGCTGGGCATGGCTCGCGTCCAGCGCGGCCAGTGCGGTCTCCAGGTCGCCGGTGTGCACCGCGCTCAGGACGAGACGGGTCGTTCCCCAGCCGTGCCCCTCGGCCAACTGCCGTGCGGCGGTGAGGGCTTCGGCGTGCACGCCGGTGAAGACGCGGTAGCCGCTCGGCGTGCGTTCGACCGGAGGCAGCACCCCTGTCTCCACGTAGGTGCGGACCTGCTGGACCGAGATCCCCGCCGCTCGCGCCAGATCGCCGACACGCAGCCGGTTCCCCATGCCCCCTCCCCCGATGCCGACGACCGCCCGCGCTCACCCTAGCCCCTGGTGCCTCACCACGGGTTGAGACTTTTCCGGCATACAGCGGGGACGACCTGCGGCGGGAGACGTAAAAGTCTCTGGCAGCACTTGAGTGGAACAATTGATACCACGGGTCACGGCCGGACTGACCGGGCCGAACGCGTCCATGAGAGGAAGGCGGGGCACATGAGGTTTCAGCTCGACATCGAGATGGATGACGGGTGGTCCACGGAGGATTCCGTGCGTGAACTGGGGCGCATCCTGCGGTACTGGGGCGGCAACCTCGGCCACTACGCCCTGAAGCCCGGGGACGGCGCGGCCGTCCACGACTCCGCGTACCGGGAGGTCGGCCGGTGGCGCGTCGTCGCCGCCCCCGAGGCCTGACCCCGGGTCAGAGCTCGCGGGCGCGGTTCTCCCAGTAGGGTGCGCGCAGCCGGCGTTTGTACAGCTTGCCGTTGGGGTCGCGGGGCATCGACTCGATGAAGTCGACGCTCTTGGGCCGCTTGTAGCCGGCGAGTTGCCGGGCGCAGTGGCCGAGGATGTCCGCGGCGAGGGCGGGGCCCGGCTCATGGCCGGGAGCGGGCTCGACGACGGCCTTCACCTCCTCGCCCCAGTCGTCGTGCGGGATCCCGAAGGCGGCGGCGTCGGCCACCGCGGGGTGTCCCAGCAGGGCGGCCTCGATCTCGGCCGGATAGATGTTGACCCCACCGGAGATGATCAGGTCGATCTTGCGGTCGCGCAGGAAGAGATAGCCGTCCCCGTCGAGGCAGCCGAGGTCGCCGACGGTGAAGAAGTCACCGATCCGGTTCTTCCTCGTCTTGGCCTCGTCCTTGTGGTACGAGAACCCGCCGGTGCTCATCTTCATGTAGACGGTGCCGAGTTCACCGGGCGGCAGCCGCTTCCCGTCGTCGTCGAAGATCGCCAGTTCGCTGATGGGCCAGGCCTTGCCGACGGTGCCCGGCTTCTTGAGCCAGTCCTCGGCGGTCGCGAAGGCGCCGCCGCCCTCGCTCGCCGCGTAGTACTCCTCGACGCACTCGCCCCACCACTCGATCATCGCCCGCTTCACATGGTCGGGGCAGGGCGCGGCGCCGTGGATGGCGTGCCGCATGGAGGAGACGTCGTAGCGCGCCTTCACCGTGTCGGGGAGCGCGAGCAGGCGGTGGAACTGGGTGGGCACCATATGCGTGTGTGTGCACGCGTGGGTGTCGATGAGACGCAGCATCTCCTCCGGCGTCCACCGGTCCATCACCACCAGCCGGTGCCCGAGGTGCAGGGACGCGCCCGCGAACTGGAGTACGGCCGTGTGGTAGAGCGGCGAGCAGACGAGGTGGACGTTGCCGTCGTACGGCCTGATGCCGAAGATGCCGAGGAAGCCGCCGAGGTAGGCCTCCTCGGGGGGTTTGCCGGGCAGCGGCCGACGGATGCCGCGCGGGCGGCCCGTGGTGCCCGAGGTGTAGTTCATGACCCAGCCGAGGGTGCGCCCCTCGGGCGCCGAGTCGGGCTGTCCGGCGAGGAGTTCGGAGTACGGCCGAAAGCCCTCCGCCTCGCCGGCCGCGTACCGGCGGTCGGCCGGCAGCTCCGCCTGGTCGGCGGCGCGCCGGGCCGCGTCGGCGAACCGTTCGTGGGTGATCAGCACCTTGGCGCCGGAGTCGGCGACGATCCAGGCGATCTCGGGTCCGACGAGGTGATGGTTGACGGGCACCAGATAGAGCCCGGCCTCGGTGGCGGCCAGATAGGCGGTGAGGAACTCGACGCCGTTGGGCAGCACGACGGCGAAGGAGTCACCCCGTTCGAGTCCCGCGGCGCGCAGTCCGTGCACCAGCCGGTGGGCCGCGGCCAGCAGCCGCCCGGCGGTCCACTCCTCCCCGTCGGGGGCGACGAGAACGACACGCTCGGGGTCCGCCGCTGCCTGGGCCCAGAATCCGGGGGCGGTCTGGCTCACTGCTGGCTCCTTCCGGCGATCCGGTTGATACGGTCGACGGCCCGCTCGAATCCGCGGGTGAGGTCGTCGACGACGGCCTGAACGCTGCGTTCGCCGGTCATCCGGCCGACGATCTGGCCGACCGGGGTGCCGAGCAGGGGCTCCACCTCGTACTTCTGGATGCGGCTGACCGCCTCGGCGACGAGCAGTCCCTGCAACGGCATGGGCAGGGCGCCGGGCCCGTCGGGGGCGTCCCAGGCGTCGGTCCACGCGGTACGCAGCTGCCGGGCCGGTTTTCCGGTCAGCGCCCGAGAGCGGACCGTGTCGCCGGATCCGGCGGCGAGCAGCTTGCGGACGAGTGCGGGCGAGGGGAGTTCGGCCTCCGTGGTGGTCAGCCAGACCGAGCCCAGCCAGACCCCCTGCGCGCCGAGCGCGAGCGCGGCGGCCGCCTGTTGACCGCTGCCGATGCCGCCGGCGGCCAGTACCGGCAGCGGGTCGACCGCCTCCACGACCTCGGGGGTGAGCACCATCGTGGCGATCTCCCCGGTGTGACCGCCCGCCTCGTATCCCTGGGCGACGACGATGTCGATGCCGGCGTCCCGGTGCTTGCGGGCGTGCCGGGCACTGCCGGCCAGGGCGGCGACCAGGACGCCGTTGTCGTGGGCGCGGGCGACGACGTCGGCGGGCGGGGAGCCGAGGGCGTTGGCGAGCAGCTTGATCGGGTGGTCGAAGGCCACGTCGAGCTGGGTGCGGGCCACCTGCTCCATCCAGCCGGTGATCCGCCAACCGGAGGCCTCGCCCTCGGTGAGTTCCGGCACCCCGTACGCGGCGAGGGTGTTCTTGACGAACTGGCGGTGCCCTTCCGGGATCATCGCCTCGACGTCGGCCTCCGTGACGCCTTCGACCTTCTTCGCGGGCATGACGACGTCGAGGCCGTAGGGCCGGCCGTCCACCTGGGCCTCGATCCAGTCGAGGTCGCGCTTGAGTTCGTCGGGGGCCGTGTAGCGGACCGCACCGAGCACCCCGAAGCCGCCCGCCCTGCTGATGGCCGCGGCGACGGCGGGAAACGGCGTGAAGCCGAAAACGGCGTGTTCCACTCCCAGTTGCTTGCTCAGCTCCGTCTGCATGGGCGCAGGATGCCGCAGCCACCGGAAGGAGGGAAGACTGTTTCTGATACCCCGTCAGATCTTAGGCTCGGGTGCCGCCCCCGAGGTCTTCGAGGACCGCCATCGCCGCGTTGTGCCCCGGCACCCCGCTCACTCCGCCGCCGCGCACCGCGCCCGCACCGCACAGCAGGACATTGGCCTGGCGGGTCTCCACACCCCAGCGTCCCGTGCCCTCCTGGGCGTACGGCCAGGCCAGCTCGCGGTGGAAGATGTTGCCGCCGGGCAGCCGCAGATCCCGTTCCAGGTCGAGCGGTGTCTTCGCCTCGATGCAGGGGCGTCCGTCGGCGTCCCTGGCCAGACAGTCCTCCAGGGGCTCGGCGAGGTGGGCGTCCAGTTGGGCCAGCGTCGACTTCAGCAACTCCTCCCGCACACCGTCGTTGTCGCGCTCGAAGAGCCGCGCGGGGGTGTGCAGACCGAACAGGGTGAGGGTCTGGTAGCCCCGCTCGACCAGCTCCGGACCGAGGATGGTCGGGTCGGTGAGCGAGTGGCAGTAGATCTCCGAGGGCGGCGCGGCGGGCAGCGTGCCCGCGGCCGCCTGGGCGTGCGCGGCGGCCAACTGCTCGTATCCCTCGGCGACATGGAAGGTCCCCGAGAAGGCCTCGCGCGGATCGACCTCCGGGTCGCGCAGCGCGGGCAGCCGCCTGAGCAGCATGTTCACCTTGAGTTGGGCGCCCTCGGCCGGGGCGGGCGGGGCGTCGCCGGTGAGCCGGGCCAGCTCCTGCGGCGACGCGTTCACCAGGACGTGCCCGGCGGAGACCGTACCCTCGCCGTCGGCGGTGCGGAACGCGACCTCCGCGGTGCGCCCGTCGCTCTCGATGCCGACCACCTCGTGCCCGGTGGCGATCACCGCGCCGGCGGCCCGCGCGGCCGCGGCCAGCGCGTCGGTCAGCGCGCCCATGCCGCCGACCGGAACGTCCCAGGCGCCCGTACCGCCGCCGATCACGTGGTAGACGAAGCAGCGGTTCTGCCGCAGCGAGGGGTCGTGGGCGTCGGCGAAGGTGCCGATCAGCGCATCGGTCAGCACGACCCCGCGGACCAGGTCGTCGGTGAAGTACCGCTCGACGGCGGAGCCGATCGGCTCCTCGAACAGCACCTGCCACGCCTCCTCGTCGTCGATACGACGGCGCAGTTCGTCCCGGGTGGGCAGCGGCTCGGTGAGTGTGGGGAAAACTCGTTCGGCGACCTGCCCGGTCATCCCGTAGAAGCGCTGCCAGGCCTCGTACTCACGGTCGGATCCGGTCAGCCGGGCGAACGCCTCCCGGGTGCGCCGCTCTCCGCGGCCGACGAGAAGGCCGGTGGGGCGCCCACCCCGTTCGACGGGGGTGTAGGAGGACACGGTGCGCCCGCGCACCCGGAAGTCCAGGTCCAGATCCCGGACGATCTTCCGTGGCAACAGGCTGACCAGGTACGAGTAGCGCGACAGCCGGGCGTCGACCCCGGCGAACGGCCGGGTGGACACGGCGGCTCCCCCCGTGTGGTCCAGCCGTTCGAGCACCAGCACGGAACGTCCGGCCCGGGCCAGATAGGCGGCGGCGACCAGCCCGTTGTGGCCCCCGCCGACGATCACGGCGTCGTAGCCCTCGTGTTCGTGTCCTTCGTGTCCCTGGCTTCCCTCGTGTACAGGCATGTCTCTTGGTAGCACGCCATGATCCGGCCCGGCCAGAGCCGGGCCGTGCGGAGGCGGCCGGGCACCCGGTCCGCGCGCGGTGTCACTCGTCCACCGGCGGCGACGCCGTACGGCGCTGCGCGGCGGCAAGGATCTCGGACGGCCCGCGCGCCCACTCGAGCGTGCGGCCGACCAGCGTGGCTGTCGGCCGGTCCCAGCAGAGGCGAACCGCCGCCGGACGGTGCATGCCGAGTTCGGCCCGCGCCCAGTCGGGAAGGAGCCCGACGGAGGCGTTCATCAGCACGCCCACGACCAGCCGCTCCCTTCCGGTACGGCCGAAGCCGCGCAGAAACCGCACGGAGTCCAGCGCGGCCGGTGTGGCACGCAGCCGGGGGCGTATCCCGTCGAGGTAACGCTCGACCTCCCGTACGCTGCCGGGCACCTGCTTCGCGCCGAGCGCCTCGGCGACCGGGGCGACCTGGCGGTAGTACGCGTCGCACTCGGCGGGCGTGAGCCGGGCCGGCCCTGGTGCGTACGCCTGGTAGCCCGCCAGGAAGCTGCTCACCTCCGCGGTGTGCACCCAGGTCAGCAGCTCGGGGTCGGCCGCGCTGTACGCCCGTCCGTCCGGGGCGGTGCCGTGCACCCGGGTGTGGATCCGGCGGACCAGGGCGATCGCCTCGTACGCAGCCGACACGGACCCGAAGGTCGTCGTGGTGACGAACCGCGCGGTGCCGATGAGCCGCCCGACGGGGTCGGACCGGAAATCCGAGTGCTGCTGGACCCCGGCCATGGCCAGAGGGTGCAGTGACTGGAGCATCAGCGCCGCGAACCCGCCGGTCAGCATCCCGGTCGGATGTCCGTGCACCCGCCAGGCAGGATCCCCCGGGTTGATCCCGAGCAGCCCGCGATCACCGGCCGGGCCCTCGTACCGTTCCAGTTTGAGGTCCCCGCCGTGCACGGTCGCCTTGAGCTCGTCCGCGATCCGGGCCCGCAGTCCCACCAGCACCTCCCGATCCCCTGCGCACTGCCACTACGTCGCCATTCTCGCGCTTCGTCACGGTCACCGGCATGGGCCGCGCCACACCGCACGGGATCGGGCACGCCTCCCGGTACGGGCCGGCAGCCCGGCCCGGGCCGGTCCGCGTCGCCGGGCGATTCCGGTCCTGTCAACGGCAGCCTGAATCGGCGCCGCCGTCACGACCGCGGACGCGACGCGTCTTGTCCACCTCCGCTCATCAGCATCCGCGCAGACGACGCCACCCGCCCCTTCCGTCACCTCATGAGAAGGCCGGTTCAGTGCTGTTCGGTCCAGCGCCGGTACAGGCTGATCCGGTCCTCGCCGATCCTGGCGCGCAGTTCGGGCGCATCGATGCCGAGGTTCTCGGCCGGGGCCGCGCACAGGACCGCGACGCGTCCGAGCGGGTGGGCCTGATCGTCGCCAGGCCGTCGCGCTCGGCGCGGCACATCACGTGGTCGAGCATCTCCTGCTGGATGTCGAGCACATCGAGCCGTCCCTCCGGCCCGAGCTGCGGGGCGACGTGCAGCGACTGCAGGCCGGTCCCCGGGCCGATCTCCAGGATCCGCTCCCCCGGCCGCGGTTGCAGTACGGCGTCCATCCGGTCGGCGGTCAGGAACGGCAACGGCACGTCGAGGAGGCCGCGTTGGGCGTACGGATAGGGCGCCGTGTCGCCCAGCCACCAGGCGGCGGCCAACGCGGCGCCGACGCCGGCGGCGACCGCCCGGCGGGTCCGGGCCGGGATCGGGGCGACGGGGGCGGTGGTGATGCGGTGCATGGTGTTCTCCGGTGGATTGATTTGGTCCGTGGCATGTGGCTGGGCGGTCGGCGTCACGCGTGCCGGCTCAGCGCCCGCAGCGCCAGCCGGCCGCACAGCGCGGCGAGCGGCAGCTCGGCGCCGAGCGCCATGGCGACCGCGGTGGCGAAGTCGCCGCCCGGGGCCGCGGTCGTGGTGTCGAACCAGGCGTCCACCACAAGCAGCGTCGCGGTCGCGGCGGCTGCCAGGGCGTGCCGCCGGTCGCCGCGGGCGGCGAGGAGGCCGGTGGCGATCAGGCCGAGCGCCTCCAGCGCGTCGAGCCCGACCCAGGCGACCGGCCAGTGCGCCGCGGTCGCGGTGGCCGGCAGGCCGGTGGCCAGCACGTACAGCCACGGCAGCAGGGCGAGCCCGCAGGCGACCAGCAGCCACCCGGCCCGCCGCATGCCCCGCGCCGGGCGCGGCTCCTCCGTCTCTTCGTGGAGCCGGATGACCTCGGCGCGGTCGAAGCCCTCGGCACCGGCCAATTCGTCATTGCACAACACCAGTTGACGCATCGTCTTCCCCCGCTTCCCGCCGTCTCTCCCCTTCACGTGCTCCACCCTCCGCCGCACACCAGGGCGCCGTCAGTCACGCAGGGTTCCGACCCGGGGTGGAGAAAAGTGCACCCCCGAACCGGGCGGGAGCGTCATGGCACGGGGATGGCCTGCGGCTTTACCGTTTGACGCATGCAACTCACGACGTGGCCGCAGCTGGTTCTGGGCCGGCCGTTCCGCAGGGCGGGACACCGGACCGCGCTCGTCGCCGCCGGCCTGCCGCTCCACCTCGCCGTGGTACCACTGTGGCTCTGGCTGGCGGGCACGATGGCGGCCCGGGTGTGGGCCCTGACTCCGCTGCCCGTGCTGGTCACGCTCCTGGTGACACCCCTACTGACCGTCGGGCAGCGGCGACGCTACCGGGCACTCGTCGGCAAGGACCTCCCGCGCCCCGCCGTACCCGGGCCCGGACGCAACTGGAACTCGGCGGTACGTCGGCTGACCACGCGGGCCTTGTGGCGGCAGGTCTGCTACCACGCCGTGGCGGGTCCGCTGCTCGCCGTCCTGGACCTCGCCGTCCTCGCCGTCTGGGCCGCCGCTCTCGTGGCCGCCTCCATCTACGTGTGGATCTGGGCGCTGCCCCCGCAGTGGCGGGTCACCGACCTCGGGTACACCACGCAAGCCGCGTACATCACCGCCGGCGGCCTCGCCCTGCTGTTCCTCGGGCCCCGGCTGACCGGCGCTCTGGTGCGGCTGGACACCCGGGCGGCCGAGGTCCTGCTCGGCCCCAGCCGCACGGAGAAGCTGGCCCGCCGGGTAGCCGACCTCGCCGAGAGCCGGGCCGGTGTGCTCGACGCCGCCGACGCCGAGCGGCGGCGGATCGAGCGCGACCTGCACGACGGCGCACAGCAGCGCCTCGTCTCACTCGCCGTCAACCTGGGCCTGGCCAGGTCCACCCTCGGCGACCTGCCGGAGGACGCCCGCAAGGTGATCGACGAGGCGCACCGCGAGGCGAAGGAGGCGATCGCCGAGCTGAACAACCTGGTGCGCGGCCTGCATCCGGCCGTCCTTGAGGACCGTGGCCTCGACGCCGCGCTGTCCGGGGTCGCCGCCCGCCTGCCGATCCCGGTGCGCGTGGCGGTGGACCTGCCGCAGCGCCCCTCACCCACGGTCGAGGCCGTCGCGTACTTCGTGGTCTCCGAAGCCCTGACGAACGTGGTCAAACACGCCCAGGCGACCCGGGCGGACGTGACCGTGGAGCGGATCGGGGAGACACTGCTGGTGGTCGTCGCGGACGACGGCGCGGGCGGCGCGGATCTCGCGGCGGCCGGCGGTGGCACCGGGCTCGCCGGACTAGCCAAGCGCGTCGCGTCCGTCGACGGCACGTTCTCCTGCCGCAGCCCCGCCGGGGGCCCGACCGTCATCACCGTGGAGCTGCCGTGCGCGCCGTGATCGCCGAGGATTCCCTCTTGCTGCGCATCGGCGTGGTCAAGGTGCTGGAGGCGGCCGGCTTCGAGATGTGCGCGCAAGTCGCCGACGCAGAAGGGCTGCTGGCAGCCGTCGAGGAGCACCGGCCCGACATCGCCGTGGTCGACGTGCGCATGCCGCCCGGCTTCACCGACGAGGGAGTGCGCGCCGCGCTGGTGATCCGCCGCCAGTACCCGCGTACCGCCGTGCTCCTGCTGTCGCAGTACGTGGAGGAGCGGTACGCCGCCGATCTGCTCGCCGCCAACACCTCGGGCGTCGGCTATCTGCTCAAGCAACGGGTCGCCGACGTCGAGGAGTTCGCCGAGGCGGTACGCCGGGTGGCGGCCGGCGGCACCGCGCTCGACCCGCAGGTCGTCGCGCAGCTGCTGGTGCGCCGGCACAGCGATCCGCTCGACCGGCTGACACCGCGCGAGCGGGAGGTGCTGGAGCTGATGGCGGGCGGCCGGTCCAACTCCGGCGTCGCCGCCGAGCTGGTCGTGAGCGAGAGCGCGGTCGCCAAGCACATCAACAGCATCTTCACCAAGCTCGACCTGCCCAAGGCCGACGCCGACCACCGCCGCGTCCTAGCGGTGCTGCGCTTCCTGGGCGTTGCGACCGCATAGTGCGCGATCACGCCCGCATGCCCAGTCGACAACGGTGCTGAGCAGCACTTAGTGGGGAATGCGGCGCCTTCGGACAGGTGCTCTCCACCAGGCTTTGCCGCGCTGGGTGCGTCCCAGATGGATGGCGGCCCTGGCGACTCCGGTCGTCCCGCTTGCCTCCCTCGCCATCCTCGCCATCCTCGCCACCGTAGCGGAGCACCCGGAGCCGACCACCGACCGTGATCCGCGCACCAGCACGGTCGCCGACTCCTACGACGGGTACGACACCAAAGCTGCCGAGCAATTGCGCATGGACCAGTGTCTGATGGCCGACGGCCTGCGCAGAGGCGGGCCGAACCTGTACAGCCTGGCCAACGCTTCCCTGCCGCTGCCGGCGGACCAACTACATCAGATGGCAGACCGCACCTACGGCACCGGTGCGTTCGCTCAGGCATGGCAGAAGGACAGTGACGACTCCGACGCCTGGGTGAAGAAGGCCGAGGACACCGACCTGTCGTGGGTGAAGACCGTCAGCGGCCTCGACGACTACCCCGGCTCTCCCAAAGCGGGGAAGATCTTCGAGAAAACGGGGATGCTTCCCTGGCTCTACCAGTCGTACTTCAAGTCCGTCGACTTGATGTCACCGTTCTACGACCCGTCACCGCAGGCGGACGACAAGACCAAAGAGACCGCCCTCGCCATCGGGGACCCGCTGTACACCAGCGGTGGGACGAGCCAGGAGCAGGAGGCCTGGAAGCTCTGGAAGAAGAATTCCGGAGACGTCGTCCCGAGCGAGATCTTCGTGCCGCGGGTGTTCGCCGACGACGCCCGTATCTTCCTGGCCTCCGGGGGCTTCCCAAGGACCGCGCCGGCACCGGACACCCCGGAATTCCGCATCGCGGTCGAGGACCTGAAGTCCCGGTTCGCGTCGTGCGCGTGGCACGACCCGATCGACCCCGACCGGGTGCTCGGCAAGGAGGTGGCGCAGGCGTCCGCCGAGTGGCAGCAGGAGATCTCCTCGCAGGCTACTCAACGCAACCAGATCCTTGCTGCCAGCAGTACCGGAAACAAGGCCTTGCGGGACGGCTCGTTCGCGCTGGGCAAGTTGCTGGGTCAATCATGGATCGCGGACTACTCCACCCGCTGGCTGGACTACTACACGGCGGGCGGCCTCGGCTGGATCGGTGACGGCCAGCTGGAGATCCAGGTGCCGGGGGCTGCCGGCAAGTGCCTCGACGTGGCGCGCGGCGGCAAGACGAACGGCACGCCCGTGCAGGTCTACACCTGCAACGGCGGCGCCGCCCAGAAGTGGCAGCTCATGGGCTCCTACGACGGCGGCTACACCCTGGTCAACCCGAACTCCTTCAAGTGCCTCGAGGTGCAGAACGGCAACAGCGCCGACGGCACGAAGATCCAGATCCGGGACTGCGGCAGCGCCAAGGCCCAGCAGTGGAAGTTCGACGTGCGTAGCGCTGGCCCGCTGGTGAACGCGGCGTCCGGCAAGTGTCTGCACCTGCCGACGTTCGACAACAGCAAGGACGCCGTGCTGTCGACCTGCAACGGCTCTGTCGCGCAGAAGTTCAGGATCGTCCCCAAGACACACACCGGCACCGCACCGGCAAAGGCCGACGTGGAGAAGGCCAAGGCCAACATCACCGCTGCGCAGGCGGAGTCGAAGAAGCAGCTCGCCGTGGTCAAGACCCAGCTGGAGACAGCTCAGAAGGCCGCGACCGCGTCGGACACCGCGCTCCAGGCCGCCTACGGCATCGCGCTCACAATCAACGTCGGCAAGGCACGGGTCACCGCCACACAGCACCACCCCTTCTGGTCACCCAGTGCCCACCGCTGGAACGACGCGGGCGACCTCAAGGCTGGCCAGACCCTGCGCACCAGCAACGGCGAGACCGTCACGGTGGTCCGCGTCCACCGTGACCATCAGCTCCACCCGGCCTACAACCTCACAGTTGACAGCCTCCACACGTACTATGTGCTGGCGGGTACCACGGCTGTGTTGGTGCACAACAGCGGTGTTTGTCTTTTCCCCAACACCATGCCGGGGACTCTCGCTCAGGAGCTGGCGCTTGCGGAGAATCTGGGCGTGAAGCCTGCCGCCGTCGGATCTGCGGCCTTTGACGCGGCAATCACCTCAGGGACGATCAAATGGGCAGTTCGGGAAGACGGGAGTCTCGTAATCATCCCGAAGTTCGTCCAGGGCAAAGAGATCTCACATTCGGTTCTGACCGGAGGGGCTCCTGTACGCGCGGCCGGTGAGGCTGACATCGCAGGCTCAGCGAAGGATGGTTACTTTGGGTTGGACATCAACAACCATAGTGGACACTTCCTCCCGTCCAGTGAAAGTCTCAAGATCGGCAAAGAAGCGTTCACAGCAGCAGGAGTTCACTTCTGATGAACAGTTTCGTTGATCTGACGTCGCTCGACCTGCAGTCACTCGCCGAAGTCCTGGCGTCGCACACTCCCGCTCAGTCTGATCTGGCGGCCGGCCAGTGGCTCGGTGTTGTCGAGTTGCTGACCATGCGCCTCACTCACGGCTTCGGCGACCTGCCGACAGGGTATTGGGACATGTGCTCGTCGGCATTTGGATATGCGCTCGACAGCGCTGTCGCCTCGGGCGCAATCGATTACCGTGAGAGTTTGATTCGCCGCATGAATCTCTCACTGGTTCTACTCCAGAAGACTCCACCGAACACACGAGTTGATCTTCTCAACCCAGATCTGCTCATCGGACTTCTACTCCCGGAACTCCCGATGTCAGCCGAAGAAGCCTGCATCATGTCGGCCGATTGGCGCAATCTCGACATCTCTCAGATTCGGGCTCTACGCATGGCCAAGAACCTGGTCTCGCCGGGCCTTGCGATCGCCAGGCTGGTCTGTGAGGAAGAACTTGACCCCCGCTTGCAGGAGTGGGAAAGGATTCTGCCGTCGCTTCCGTGAGCAACTAGCAGGCTGACCCATCGGATAGGCCGCCGATGGGTCAGCCTGATTTTTCGTGACGGTCTGTCGGTTTCTCGGCCGGCTATTTCGGTTGTTTGGGCTGATGGTGGGCGGGTCGGTGGCCAGTCAGCCGCGAAGATCAGCGACTTGTGGTCCGAGTCCACCCCTTCCACCGGCTGCACTCGGCGTACAACCTCGCGGTCGACAGCCTGCACACCTACTGTGTGGCCTGACGGCCCTCGCCCTTTCGACGCCGTCCTGCCGCGACCGGCCCCGCGGCTCACCCCTCCCGGGACGGCAGCGGCAGGAGCGTGGCGGTGAGCGTGTCAGCCAGCCATTCCCCGATTGCTGGTTGCCTCCGGGCGGCGGGCCGATCGCGCACGTGCACAAGAGTGCCGATGAATCCTTCTACGTCATCTCAGGCACGGTGGAATTC